>NZ_JBHUPT010000041.1:0-33785 GCF_049056525.1 Leisingera coralii
GCCTGACGGGCCTTCTGAGCGGCACGCAGGGCGGACAGCTCCTCTGCCACCAGGAAGGCCAGCTCCAGCGACTGGCTGGCGTTCAGGCGCGGATCGCAGGCGGTGTGGTAACGGTCGCTCAGGTCCTCTTCGGTCACCGCGCGCACGCCGCCGGTGCACTCGGTCACGTCCTGGCCGGTCATCTCGAAATGCACGCCGCCGGGGATGGTGCCCTCGGCCTTGTGGACGCCAAAGAAGTCGCGCACCTCGCGCAGAACGCTGTCGAAGGGCCGGGTCTTGTAGCCAGTGGAGGATTTGATGGTGTTGCCGTGCATCGGGTCGCAGACCCAGGTGACATTGGCGCCCTCTTCCTTCACCGCCTTGATCAGGCGCGGCAGGTGCTCACCCGCCTTGCCGGCGCCGAAGCGGGCGATAAGAGTCAATTTGCCTGCTTCGTTGTCCGGGTTCAGGCGCGACATCAGAACCTTGAGGTCCTCGGCCGTGGTGGTCGGGCCGCACTTGAGGCCGATCGGGTTCAGCACGCCGCGGCAGAATTCCACGTGGGCGCCGTCGGGCTGGCGGGTGCGGTCGCCGATCCAGATCATGTGGCCGGAGCCGGCCAGCCATTTGCCGGAGGTCGAATCGAGGCGGGTCAGCGCCTCCTCGTATTCCAGCAGCAGGCCTTCGTGGCTGGTGTAGAATTCAACGGTCGAGAACTCATGGGTGGTGTCGGCGGTGATGCCCGCGGCGCCCATGAAGTCAATGGTGTCCTGGATTCGGGTCGCGATCTCGCTGTATTTCTGGACTTCCTGCTCGTCGGTGAAGCCCAGGGTCCAGGAGTGCACCCGGCTCATGTCGGCAAAGCCGCCGGTGGAGAAGGCGCGCAGCAGGTTCAGCGTCGCCGCGGCCTGGGTATAGGCCTGCAGCATCTTGCTGGGATCGGGAATGCGGGCTTTGGGCGTGAAGGCCAGCTCGTTGATGATGTCGCCGCGGTAGCTGGGCAGCTCGACGCCGTCGATGGTTTCGGTCGGCGCGCTGCGCGGCTTGGCGAACTGGCCGGCCATGCGGCCCACCTTCACCACCGGCACCTTGGCGCCATAGGTCAGCACCATCGCCATCTGCAGCATCACCTTGAAGGTGTCGCGGATACCGTCGGCGCTGAACTGGTCAAAGCTCTCGGCGCAGTCGCCGCCCTGCAGCAGGAAGGCCTCGCCGCGGCCCGCAGCACCCAGGTGCTGCTTGAGGCGGCGCGCCTCACCGGCGAAGACCAGCGGAGGATACTTGGAAAGCTGAGCCTCGACAGCGTTCAGCGCTGCCGCATCGGTATAGTCCGGCATCTGAACCCGCGGCTTGTTGCGCCAGTCCGTTTTTTGCCATTCGCTCATGACTTTATCTCCGCATCAGAGGACTTTAGAATTTGTAGGGTGCTCTATACAAAATCCGTACCATGGAGGCCAGTTTAGAATTGCGCCTACTTGACCCCGCGTCCATCCTGTGAACACGGTTTTCAGACTTGCCGCGGAGCGTGCTCCCGCGGCCCGACTTGTTTCTTGAAGGACCCCGCCATGCAGACGTCACGCAAGCCTGCTGATTCTGGAGCAGACGCCGGCCAGCCGAAGAGGTTCGTTTTTGTGCTGCTCGACAAGTTTACGATGCTCTCCTTTGCATCGGCTGTCGAATGCCTGCGGATCGCCAACCGGATGTATGGCGAGGACGTCTACTCCTGGACCCTGGTCGGCGAAGGCGGTGAGAATGTAACCTGCTCTGCCGGAACCACATTCCACCTGGATGACGATCTGATCGAGCTGCGCCGCGATGACGTGGTGATGGTATGCTCTGGCATCGACGTGCAGGAGGCCACCACCAAGAAGCTGCTGGCCTGGCTGCGCCGCGAGGCGCGCAAGGGGCTGACCGTGGGCGGTCTGTGCACCGCGTCCTACACGCTGGCCAAGGCCGGGCTGCTGGATGGCAAACGCGCCACCATCCACTGGGAAAACGCCGACAGTTTTGCCGAGGAGTTCGACGAGGTCGACCTGACCAAATCGGTGTTCGTGATCGACGGCAACCGGGTGTCCACCGCCGGCGGCACATCGTCGATCGACCTGATGCTCAAGCTGATCGCCAATGACCACGGCGAGGAGCTGGCCAATGCGGTGGCCGATCAGCTGATCTATTCCTCGATCCGCACCGACCAGGACACCCAGCGGCTGTCGATCCCGACCCGCATCGGCGTGCGCCACCCCAAGCTGTCGATGGTGATCCAGATGATGGAAGCCAATATCGAAGAGCCGATCAGCCCCTCGGTGCTGGCGCAGGATGTCGGCATGTCGACCCGCCAGCTGGAACGGCTGTTCCGCCGTTACCTGAACCGCTCGCCCAAGCGCTATTACATGGAGCTGCGGCTGCAGAAGGCGCGCAACCTCTTGATGCAGACCGACATGAGCGTGATCAACGTGGCGCTGGCCTGCGGCTTTGCCTCACCGTCGCATTTCTCCAAGTGCTACCGGGCGCATTACGACACCACGCCGTACCGCGAGCGCGGCAGCAAGGCGGCGCACTACAAGGCCTGAAGCGCCAGCGCGCAACGGTGTTCGGGAAGCTCCTAAAGCTTCCCGAAAACCACGTCAGAATTCGTATTGAGATCGAACTTGAGCACCACGATGCCGTCGCCCCGGTCGTGAATGAGGGCGTAATAAAAGCAGTAGTTCAACGCGTCCTCATTCCAGAAGACGCGCACTTCCTTGCTGAAACCGTTCATCAGCTCCTGGCGCACCGCCACCGCACCGCCGGTAAAGTCGCGCGGGTAGATCGTCAGCAGCTGCCGCTGCACTGACTCCAATTGTTCCGGCGTGTATTCATCGCGCCCGCCGAGCCGGGTGATCAGCTGCTTGAAGTCGCGCCCCTTGACGACGGTTTCGACGAAACGCTCGTAACTGCCGTAGGAATTGAAGACGCTGTCCTGCGCCAAGGAGGCCATCGGGAGCAAAGCGAAAAATGCCGCCGCGAAAAATTTTCTCATCCTAGTATTCCTGTACTTGCTGCAATTGCTTGATTTTCTTTCGGAAGCCCCCTCTTAGCGGGAAATCCGCAGTATCGCTCCCTCCGTTTCCGAGGCAAACCAGATGCTGCCGTCCGGCGCCTCCTGCACGTCGCGGACGCGGCCGGTCTCGCTGCTTCGCAGCTGTTCAACCTCTTTAAGGGGCGCTCCGGAAAGGCGGGAGATGTAGTCGAATTTCAGCGAGCCGACAAAAATACCGCCGCGCCACTCCGGCCACATCCGGCCGGAATAGATCATCATGCCGGAGGGCGCCATCGAGGGGTCCCAGTACCACTCCGGCTGTTCCATGCCGGGTTTCGCGGTGCCCTCGCCGATCCGCGCGCCGGAGTAATGGCGGCCGTAGGAAATCACCGGCCAGCCGTAATTGGCCCCTTTGCGGACCCGGTTGACCTCGTCGCCGCCTCTGGCGCCGTGTTCAGCGACCCAGAGATTGCCTTGCAGATCCAGCGCCATACCCTGCGGGTTGCGGTGGCCGTAGGACCAGATCTCCGGCTGAGCGCCTTCGGTCTTTGCGAACGGGTTACTGGCGGGCACCGTGCCGTCGCGGTTGATCCGCACGACCGACCCCTGGTGCAGCCGCAGGTTCTGGGCGCTCGGCCGGTCGCCGCGCTCCCCCAGAGAGACGAACAGGGTGCCGTCACGCGCCTCCACCACGCGGGAGCCGAAATGCCGCCCGCCGCGGGCGCTGGGCGCGGCCTCGAACAGCAGTCTGACATTGGTCAGCCACGAATTGTCCCGGCTGAGCCGCCCGGCAGCCAAGGCGGTGCCGGACCCGCGCCCCTGGCGCTTGGCATAGGTCAGGAAGATTTCGCGGCTGCGGGCAAAGTCCCGCGGTACCATGACATCCAGCAGCCCGCCCTGCCCCTCGGCGGCCACCGCCGGCGTGCCGCTGATGCGCTGCTTTTGCCCGTTCCGCACGTAAAAAAGCTGGCCGTCCCGCTCGGTCACCAGGAGGCCGCCGTCCGGCAGAAACGCAAACGCCCAGGGCACATCGAACCCTGCAGCCACGCGGGTCACGCGGAGTGTGCCCTGGCTGCTTGAGAGAGTTTCCGCCCACGCGGCCGTGAAAACCGTCATCAGCGCCAGGGCAAGCGTCACGGGGCGAAGCAGGTGCAACATTGAGGTCTTTTCCTTCTGCTGATTCCACGGTAAATCCACGCCGGCGCTGCATCCGGGGATCAAGAGGAGGAGCAGCGCAAAACAAGCGGCCCGAGGAAAATTGTTCCGGTTCAATAAGACTTTTCTTTTTCAACCGGCTTGCCTAGGGTCCGATGTGAACATTTTTGTTCCAACAATGGGAGTTCTCAAATGAAAAAACTGCTGATGGCCACCGCGGCCGCTGCGCTGACGGCTGGCACTGCCTTTGCTGGCGGCCATGCGAAGGAAGTGAAACTGGGCGTGCTGTTCGGTTTCACCGGCCCGATTGAATCGCTGGCCCCGGCAATGGGCGACGGCGCTGAACTGGCCATGGAGGAAGTCACCAAGTCGGGCAAGCTGCTGGACAGCGCCACCGTGACCCCCGTCCGCGCTGACACCGGCTGCATCGACAACGGCCTGGCGGTTGCAAACGGCGAGAAGCTGGTGGCTGAGGGCGTGAACGGCATCATCGGCGGCGACTGCTCCGGCGTGACCGGTGCCATCCTGCAGAACGTGGCTATCCCGAACGGCATGGTGATGATCTCGCCGTCGGCAACCTCGCCCGGCCTGTCGACCATGGAAGACAACGGCCTGTTCTTCCGCACCTCTCCTTCGGATGCACGCGAAGGCCAGGTGATGGCCGAGATCCTGAAAGAGCGCGGCATCAACTCGATCGCCCTGACCTACACCAACAACGACTATGGCAAGGGCCTGGCGGACGCGATCAAGACCTCCTTTGAGGAAGTCGGCGGCGAAGTCACCATCGTGACCGCGCATGAAGACGGCAAAGGCGACTATTCCGCTGAAGTCGGCGCGCTGGCCTCTGCCGGCGGCGACATCCTGGTGGTTGCGGGCTATCTGGACCAGGGCGGCCTGGGCATCATCCAGGGCGCGCTGGACTCCGGTGCGTTTGACACCTTTGGCCTGCCCGGCGGCATGATCGGCGACAGCCTGCCCGCAAACGTCGGTGCAGACCTGGACGGCTCCTTTGGCCAGATCGCCGGCTCCGACAGCAAAGGCGCGGAAATCTTTGCCGAAATGGCAAAAGAGCGCGGCTTTGACGGCACCTCGGCCTACGCGTCCGAATCCTATGACGCGGCAGCGCTGTTCCTGCTGGCGATGCAGGCTGCAAACTCCACCAACCCGGCGGATTACGTCGGCAAGATCCTGGACGTGGCCAACGCCCCGGGCGAGCCGATCAACCCGGGTGAACTGGGCAAGGCGCTGGAAATCCTCGCTGCCGGCGGTGAGATCGACTATCAGGGCGCAACCGGCGTTGAGCTGATCGGCCCGGGTGAGAGCGCAGGCTCCTACCGCGAGATCGAAGTGAAGGACGGCAAGAACGAAACCCTTCGCTTCCGCTGATAACCATCGGAAAAGCAACCGATAAAGAGCAGCCCGGGTCCCGCCCGGGCTGTTCCAAATTAAAAACGCCGCAAAAACCGCGGCAGGGGATGAAATGTCATGATCGTCGTCGAGGACTTGCATAAGCACTTCGGCGGGTTCCACGCGGTGGACGGCGCTTCGCTGGAAATCGCTAAGGGGTCCATAACCGGTTTGATCGGCCCGAACGGTGCCGGAAAAACCACTCTTTTCAACGTAATCGCAGGTGTTCTGGAACCGACCTCAGGCCGGGTCACCATGGACGGTGAGGACATCACCGGCCTGCCGCCGCATGAGCTGTTCCACAAGGGGCTGCTGCGCACCTTCCAGATCGCGCATGAGTTCTCCTCGATGACCTGCCGGGAAAACCTGATGATGGTGCCGGGCGCGCAGTCGGGGGAGAGCCTGTGGAACACCTGGTTCGGACGTAAACGGATCGCCGACGAGGAACGCGCGCTGCGGGCCAAGGCCGACGAGGTGCTGGAGTTCCTGACCATCAGCCACATCGCGGATCTGAAGGCGGGCCAGGTCTCCGGCGGCCAGAAGAAACTCCTGGAGCTGGGCCGCACGATGATGGTGGACGCCAAGATCGTCTTCCTCGACGAGGTCGGCGCCGGTGTGAACCGCACCCTGCTCTATACCATCGCCGATGCGATCAAGCGCCTGAACGAGGAACGCGGCTACACCTTCGTGGTGATCGAGCACGACATGGAATTCATCGGCCGCCTGTGCGACCCGGTGATCTGCATGGCCGAAGGCAAGAAACTGGCCGAAGGCACCCTGGACGAGATCAAGGCAAACGAGCACGTGATCGAGGCCTATCTGGGTACTGGTCTGAAAAACAAGGATAAGCTGGAGGCGGACGCATGAGCGATAACCCCTACCAGGACGATCACGGCAACAAGGATGCCTCGATCACCAACCTGAAAGGCGCGGGCACGATGCAGCCCGCCCATATGAAAAGCGGCCCCACGCACAAGGTCGAGGGCGGCCCGTTCCTGATCGGCGACACCATGACCGGCGGTTATGGCAAGGGGCCGGACATCCTGCATGACTGCACCATCGCCGTCGACAAGGGCGAGATCGCGGTGATCGTCGGCCCCAACGGTGCCGGCAAATCGACCGCGATGAAGGCGGTGTTCGGGATGCTGAACGTGCGCTCCGGCTCCGTGCGCCTGGACGGCGAGGACATCACCCAGCTCACCCCGCAGGACCGGGTGATCAAGGGCATGGGGTTCGTGCCCCAGACCAGCAACATCTTCACCTCGATGACGGTGGAGGAGAACCTGGAAATGGGCGCCTTCATCCGCACCGACGATTTCCGTGACACGATGGAGCAGGTCTATGATCTGTTCCCGATCCTGCGCGACAAGCGCAACCAGCCCGCGGGCGAGCTGTCCGGCGGCCAGCGCCAGCAGGTCGCGGTGGGCCGCGCGCTGATGACGAAACCGAAGGTTCTGATGCTGGACGAACCGACGGCGGGTGTGTCCCCCATCGTGATGGATGAGCTGTTCGACCGCATCATCGAGGTCGCCCGCACCGGGCTGCCGATCCTGATGGTGGAGCAGAACGCCAAGCAAGCGCTTGAGATCGCGGACAAAGGCTATGTCCTGGTGCAGGGGCGCAATGCCTATACCGGCACCGGCAAGGAGCTGCTGGCCGATCCCGAAGTGCGCAAATCTTTCCTGGGTGGCTAAGCATGGATCTTCTCAACGCCCTCGTGGCGCTTACCAACTTTGTTATTGTCCCCGGGCTGGCTTATGGCAGCCAGCTGGCGCTTGGCGCGTTGGGGGTGACGCTGATTTACGGGATCCTGCGGTTCTCGAACTTTGCCCATGGCGACACCATGGCGTTCGGCGCGATGGTCACCATCCTGTTCACCTGGCTGTTCCAGTCGATGGGGCTGAGCGCAGGCCCGCTGCCGACCGCCCTGCTGGCGCTGCCGTTTGGCATTCTGGGCACCATTGCGCTGGCGCTGTTCACGGACAAGACCGTTTACCGGTTCTACCGCCAGCAAAAGGCGAAGCCGGTGATCTTCGTGATGGTCTCGCTGGGCGTGATGTTCATCATGAACGGCCTGGTGCGTTTCATCATCGGGCCGGGCGACCAGCGTTTTACCGATGGCGAGCGTTTCGTGATCTCGGCGCGAAACTTCAAGAAGCTCACCGGGCTGGATGAAGGCCTGGCGATCAAGACCACCGAAGCGCTGACCGTGGTCACCGCGGTGATCGTTGTTGCGGTACTGTTCTGGTTCCTGAACAAGACCCGCACCGGCAAGTCGATGCGCGCCTACTCGGACAACGAGGATCTGGCGCTGCTGTCCGGCATCAACCCGGAGCGCGTGGTGATGTACACCTGGATGATCGTGGCGGCGCTGGCGACCATTGCCGGGGTTCTCTATGGCCTCGACAAGTCGTTCAAACCCTTCACCTATTTCCAGCTGCTGCTGCCGATCTTTGCCTCTGCCATCGTCGGCGGCCTCGGCAACCCGATTGGCGCAATTGCCGGCGGTTTCATCATCGCCTTCTCCGAGGTGACGATCACCTATGCCTGGAAGAAGGTTCTGACCTACGGCCTGCCGGAGAGCCTGGCGCCTGACGGGCTGGTTCAGCTCCTCAGCACCGACTACAAGTTCGCGGTTTCCTTCGCGATCCTGATTGTCGTCCTCCTGTTCAAGCCCACCGGCCTTTTCAAAGGGAAAGCGGTATGACCGATACTATGAAACATACCCTTCTTTTCGTCTTTGTCGGTGCGATGATCCTGCTGGAAGGCATGACCGACGCCCTGTTCTTCTCCGGCTCCTGGAACTCGGCGCTGGTGATCCTGAACATGGGGCTGATCTCGGCCATCATGGCGATCGGCGTGAACATCCAGTGGGGCTTTGCCGGGCTGTTCAACGTCGGCATCATGGGCTTCACCGCGCTTGGCGGCCTGGCCGTGGTGCTGACCTCGACCCCGGTGATCCCTGAGGCCTGGTCCTCTGGCGGCATCGGCATCGTGATGGCGCTGGTGCTGGGCGCGCTAACGGTTGTGGCCGCGGTGATGATCACCAAGAACATGCCGGCGGGCAAATTCAGAACGCTGGTGCTGCTGGCGGTCCTGGTCTCCGGCTTCTTCCTCTACCGGGCGATCTTCGACCCGGCAGTGAGCTCGGTCGAGGCGATCAACCCGGCGCTGCAGGGCAATATCGGCGGCCTTGGCCTGCCAGTGCTGCTGGCCTGGCCCGCGGGCGGCCTGCTGGCGGCAGGCGCGGCCTGGCTGATCGGCAAGACGGCCCTGGGCCTGCGCTCTGACTATCTGGCCATTGCTACGCTGGGCATCGCCGAGATCATCATCGCGGTGCTCAAGAACGAGGACTGGTTGTCGCGCGGCGTGAAGAACGTGGTCGGCCTGCCCCGTCCGCTGCCCTATGAGGTCGATCTGCAGAACGATCCGTCCTTTGTGGAGCGCGCCGCAAGCTGGGGCATGGACCCGGTCACCGCCTCGACTGTCTACGTCAAGGCGGGCTATGCGGTGATGTTCGCGGTGGTGCTGCTGGCGCTGCTGTGGATGGCACAGATGGCGCTGAAAAGCCCCTGGGGCCGGATGATGCGCGCAATCCGCGACAATGAGACCGCGGCCGAAGCCATGGGCAAGGATGTCACCCGCCGCCACCTGCAGATCTTTGTGTTGGGCTCCGCAATCTGCGGCATTGCCGGCGCGATGATGACCACGCTGGACAGCCAGCTGACGCCGGGCACCTACAACCCGCTGCGGTTCACCTTCCTGATCTGGGTGATGGTGATCGTGGGCGGTTCCGGCAACAACTTCGGCGCGGTGCTGGGCGGCATGCTGATCTGGTTCTTCTGGATCAAGGTGGAGCCGATGGGCATCCTGCTGATGGAGCTGGTGACCTCCGGCATGGCCGACGGCAGCCCGCTGAAGTCGCATCTGATGGAAAGCGCCTCGCACATGCGGCTGTTCACCATGGGGCTGATCCTGCTCCTGGTGCTGAGGTTCAGCCCGCGCGGCCTGATCCCCGAAAAATAAACAGGCACGGGCCCTGTCCGGTTTCAAGCCAGGCAGGGCCCTGCCCTTTCTTCAGAGCGCTTTAGGACAGCTCTGATTTCCTGCGGCCCCGCATCCCTCCCGAAAACGCCACCGCCTCAGCTTTTCCTCAAAAAGGGGAAAGACCTGCCTCAATTTTTTGTTTAACAGGGCCAAAACAGCTCAGAAAAACAACGAGGCAGGCTGCCATGCATATGACTTTGAAGCTCTTCCTGGTATCCGCGGCTGCGGCCGCATTGACCGGCTGCGTTTCGCCGGAGCAGTTTGAAACCACTCCGGTGCAGCTGCAGACCAGCAAGGGCATCGTGACCTGTCAGCTTTACACCAAGGACCGGGTTCTTTGGGACCGGTCGATCGACCGCCCCGCAACCATGTCGGTGCAAGAAGCCGATGCGATCTGCAAGCAGGAAGGGCAGCGGCAAAAAGACGGAGTCTGATCCTGCTGTTTGCAGGGTTTGACGTCAGATCAGCGCCCTCTGAACAGGCTGCCGAGGATGCCGCGGACAATGCGGCGTCCTGTCGTGCCTTTCAGCTCCTTGATCACCGCTTCCGACATGGCAGAGGCAAAGGTGTCTTTCTTGCCGTATGAGCGGGACGTGGAGCGGCTGACCCGCCCCCCCGAATAACGCCGGGCGGCGTTGAATTCCCGCGCCATCGGCTGCGGCGATTCTTCTGCGGCGGTTTCGGCAGCTTCCGCTTCCTGGGCCGCGGCCTGCGCCCGCTGGGCCAGGATCTCATAAGCTGACCGCCGGTCCAGCGGTGTCTCGTATTTCCCGGCCATGTCAGAGGCTTTCAGAATGGCGGCCCGCTCCTGCGCTGTGATCGGCCCCAGCTGGGAACTGGGCGGGCGGATCAGCGTGCGCTCCACCACGCCAGGCACACCCTTCTTTTGCAGCATCGAGGTGACCGCTTCGCCGACGCCAACCTCGCGGATCGCCTCTTCGGTCGGGAACCGCGGGTTCTCGCGGTAGGTTTCCGCCGCCAGCCGCAGGTTCTTGCGGTCCTTGGCGGTGAAGGCGCGCAAAGCGTGCTGGATGCGGTTGCCGAGCTGGCCCAGAATATCCTCCGGCACATCGGCGGGGCTCTGGGTGATGAAATATACCCCCACGCCCTTTGACCGGATCAGCCGGGCCACTTGCTCCACCTTGTCGATCAAGGCCTTGGGGGCGTCCTCGAACAGCAGGTGCGCCTCGTCGAAGAAGAAAACCAGCCGCGGCTTGTCCGGATCGCCCACCTCCGGCAGTTCCTCGAACAGTTCGCTGAGGAGCCAGAGCAGGAACGTCGCATAGAGCCCCGGTGCCGCCATCAGCTTGTCCGCGGCAAGGATGTTGACCATACCCTTGCCGCTTGAATCGCAGCGCATCAGGTCGCTGAGCTCCAGCGCCGGCTCCCCGAACAGGCCGGCGCCGCCCTGGTTCTCCAGTACCAGAAGACGGCGCTGGATCGCGCCGACCGACGCCGGTGAGACATTTCCGTAGCGCAGGGACAGCTGGCCGCGGTTCTCGCCAATCCAAACCAGCAGCGCCTGCAGGTCTTTGAGATCCAAGAGCGGCAGCCCCTCTTCATCGGCCAGACGGAAAGCGATGTTCAGGATACCTTCCTGCGCCTCGCTGAGTTCCAGCAGGCGCGACAGCAGCAACGGGCCCATTTCGGCCACCGTGGTGCGCACGGGATGCCCCTGCTCGCCATAGAGATCCCAGAAGGTGACCGGACAGGCATGATAGCTGTAGTCCGCAAAGCCGATCTTTTCCGCCCGGGAGGTAAAGGCGCGGTGCAGCTTATGGGTGTCCGAGCCCGGTTTTGCCAATCCTGACAGGTCCCCTTTCACATCAGACAGGATCACCGGCACGCCAGCATTGGAGAACCCTTCGGCCAGGATCTGCAGTGTCACCGTCTTACCAGTGCCGGTAGCGCCGGCGATCAGCCCGTGACGGTTGGCATATTTCAGCGCCAGCCCCTGCGGAATGCCGTAATCCTCGCCGCCGCCGCCCAGAAAAACCTGTTCTGTCATGCCTGCCCCCTGCCTTTGCTTTTTGCCTGTGGATAACAATACAAAGTTAACTTTTCAGTGCGATAGTCAATCTTGCCCGCCCCTGCACATGCGGTTGCCGCGGCGGACATTTCCTCCCTGTCAGACTGGGCCGTGCCTCGTGCACGGCCTTCTTTTTGGCGAAACCGCCTGCAAAACAGGCAGCCGGACCCGGAGCACTCCGCTATCTCCGGCAAATTCCGCCAAATCCCGGCTGCGCTGCATTTTTTTGAACTTGCATGTTGACCGATGGCCAGCCCTTTCGTAACGTCCTACGCAATAACTAAGTCGGCCAGTCCGACGGGGAGACGCAAACACGAAAAAGGGGGCCATCGGGTTCCCTTTTTTGTTCTTATTCAGCGACTTCCACGATTGAGACGGCATGGGCGGAATTCCCCGCTGATCGTCTGATATTGACCTGACACTGCCCGGGCGGCGTGTTACACGCGAAAGCAGCGTCTGTAGAAAAATGAGGCATTCATGTTGAAGTCCCTGACCCCGATCACGCTGGCCGCAATGCTGGCCATGGCCGCACCGCTGGCATCGCAGGAAACGGCGGCGGAAGAAGAAGCCGCCGGGGCGGAAACCACGGAACAGGCTGAGCAAGGCGAGCAGGCGGAATCAACCGCCGATCAGCTTCTGGACCTTGGCGAACCGGTCAGCAACGGCCCGCAGCTGGGTCAGCGTTATTCCAAGGAAAAGCACGGCGACTGGGATCTGGCCTGCATCAAGACCGAGGCCGAGACCGACCCCTGCTCGCTGCTGCAGGTTCTGTCGGGCCCGAAAGGCAACCCGATTGCCGAGGTATCGCTGTTCCGGATTGAGCAGCAGGGCGGCCAGGCGGTTGCCGGCGCCACCGTGATCGTGCCCCTGGAAACCCTGCTGCCGGCCGCGCTGACCATCTCGATCGATGGCGCACCGGCCAAGCGCTACAACTATTCCTTCTGCAACCAGCTGGGCTGTGTGGCGCAGATCGGCCTGACCCAGGGCGACATCGACGCCTTCAAGAAAGGCAAGGAAGCCACCCTGTCGCTGCGCCCGGCACCTGCTCCGGATCAGGTGGTGGAAATGAAGCTGTCGCTGAGCGGCTTCACCGCCGGTTATGACGTGGTGGACGTGGTCAAGCAGTAACGCCTGGCGCCCTCCTGAAAACAGAAACGCCGCGTGCCCCCGGGGCCGCGGCGTTTTCGTTTCGGGGCTTCAGACCTTGCGCAGGGCCAGCACCGCGTTCAGCCCGCCAAAGGCAAAGGCGTTGGACAGCGCCACCTCGACCCTGGCCTCGCGCGCCTCGTTCGGGACCACATCCAGGTTGCATTCCGGATCCGGTTCCTCATAGCCGATGGTCGGGGCAATCACCCCGTCGCGCAACGCCATGATGCAGGCCAGCAGTTCCACCGCGCCGGTGCCGCCGATCAGGTGGCCGTGCATGGATTTGGTGGAGGATATCATCAGGCTGTCCGCATGCGGGCCGAAAACATCTGCCACCGCGGCGCATTCGGTCTTGTCATTGGCTGCGGTGCCGGTGCCATGGGCATTGATATAGCCGACGTCGGAAGCGTTCACGCGGGCATCCTGCAGCGCCCCAGCAATGGCGCGCGCAGCGCCCTGCTTGCTGGGCATGACAATGTCGGCGGCATCCGAGGACATGGCGAAGCCAATGACTTCACACAGGATCTCCGCACCGCGTGCCCTGGCGTGCTCATATTCTTCGAACACGAAGACGCCGGCGCCTTCGCCCTGCACCATGCCGTTGCGGTTGGCGCTGAACGGGCGGCAGGCGTCCTTGGACATCACCCGCAGGCCTTCCCAGGCCTTCACTCCGCCAAAGCAGAGCATCGATTCCGAACCGCCGGTGATCATAACCGGGCTCATGCCCGAGCGCACCATCTGGAACGCCTGCGCCATCGCGTGGTTCGAGGACGCGCAGGCGGTGGAAACGGTGAAACTGGGGCCCTTGAGGTTGAACTGCATAGACACATGGCCGGCCGCGGCATTGTTCATCAGCTTGGGCACCACAAAGGGATGCACCCGGTTTTTGCCATCCTCGTAAACGCTGCGGTAGTTCTCATCCAGCGTCTGCATGCCGCCGCCGGAGTTGCCCAGAACAACGCCAGCCTTGGCCGACAGTTCGCCGTGAAATTCCAGGCCGGACTGTTCGATAGCTTCCTTGGCCGCGGTCAGGGTGAACTGGGTGAAGCGGTCATACAGGCTCATCTGCTGGCGGTTGAAGCGGCCCTCGGCCTCGAATCCGCGGACCTGGCCGCCGATGCGGATCGCCAGCCGTTCGACATCGCGGAACTCCAGTTCGCCAATACCGCAGCGGCCCTCGCGCATGGCCTCCAGGGTAGCGGGCACCGAATGGCCCAGGGCATTGATGGTACCGGCCCCGGTGATGACAACGCGCTTCATGAGAGGGCTTACGCTTTTTCCGTGATCAGCTTGTCGATGCCTTCGACGATGGCCGCAACATTGGAGATGTCAAAGCCGCTCTTATCGGGCTCATTGGCATTGAAGGGAATCGAAATGTCGAACTCCTCTTCAATGGCAAAGATGCTTTCGACCAGCCCCAGACTGTCGATGCCAAGATCTTCCAATGTGCTGCCGAGGGTCACATCCGACGGCTCGAGAACCGCCTGTTCGGCAATGATTGCAATGACCTTGTCCTGCGTGCTCATGAAAGGATCCCCGATTTTCTGCCTGAGGCTGATGTAAGTATTCGGCCGTTACTTGAAAACAGCCTTTTTTAACAATTCGATGTCACGCATAAGCCGCGGCAGCCGGCGCTGTGCCTTATACATCTCTGTGTGGGTTTCCATCTTGACCCCCGGGTAGCCCATGATCACACGGCCCGCGGGCACGTTCGACAGGATCTTGGTGCCGCCGCCAGAGATTACCCCGTCACCGATGAAGATGTTGTCGACCACACCGGTCTGGCCGCCAAGAACCACGTTGTTGCCGATGTCCACCGAACCGGACACACCGGTCTGGCCGCACAGCAGGCAGTCGTTGCCGACGCGGGTGTTGTGGCCAACGTGCACAAGGTTGTCGAGCTTGCTGCCGTTGCCGATCACGGTGTCGCGGATGGTGCCGTTGTCGATGGTGCAATTGGAGCCGAGCTCGACATCGTCACCGATGGTGACGGCACCCAGCGAGTGGATCCGGACCCAGGACTGCGCCTTGGCCTCGCCCTGGTCGCCCATGGTCTTGCGGACGTTTTCGGCGCCAGAGACCTCCGGTGTAACATAAGAGAACCCGTCGCCGCCGACCCGTGCACCAGGCTGGGCGCGGAAGCGGTCGCCGATGGTGGCGCGGGCGCCGATCGAGACCATCTCGCGCAGCTGGGCATCCGTTCCGATCACCGCGTCCGCGCCGATATAGCAGTGCGGGCCGATAACGGAGCGCGCGCCGATCCTGGCACCGGCGGCAATGACCGTCAGCGGGCCCACGGAGACACCCTCGCCAAGTTCGGCGCTGGGATCGACGACGGCAGAGGGGTGGATGCCGGACGGGAACCCCTGGCCTTGGTCCAGCATTGCGGTCACGCCGGACATGGTCATCCGCGGGCGCGGGGCAAAGATGGCGGCCTTGAGCCCGAAGGACTGCCAGTCCGCGCCTTCCCACAGCACGGCAGCCTGAGCGTTGCCTGCCTGCAGGCCTTCCGCGTATTTCGGGGCCATCGCCATGGCGATCTGGCCAGCCCCGGCATCCTGCGGCTCAGCCGCACCCGTGACCTGCAGGTCCAGGTCGCCCTGGGCTTCGGCGCCCAAAGACTCGGCAATCTGGCGGATTGTGAACATGGCAGGCCCTTTCAGAATAATCCTGTATGGGCCCGGTATTTACCCTTGAACGCTGGGCAGCACCACCCCTGCCCGCTCCAGCGCCGCCCAGATCTTGGCGTCGCGGCCGTAGACATCGCGGCGGAATTCCGCACGGCCTTTGCTGGACACAACCGCGGTCCGGTAGATGATATGCACCGGCACCTTCTGCTCCAGCTCGACCTTGGTTTCCCGGCCGCTGTTCAGGATGCGATGGAAGAAATCCTTGGGGTCTTCGGTCTGGCGCGCCAGCAGCGCGTAGGCAAATTCAAACGGCTGCGCCAGGCGGATGCAGCCGTGCGAGAAGGCGCGCACTTCGCGGGCAAACAGGCTCTTTTGCGGGGTGTCGTGCAGGTAGATATTGTACTTGTTCGGGAACATGAACTTGACCAGACCCAGCGCATTGCTGCGGCTGGGGGGCTGGCGCATGGAATAGGGGAAGTTCCGCGCGGTATACTGCGAGAAATCGGCCGAGCTGCGGTTCACCACCCGGCCGCGCCGGTCGGTGATCTGGATATGGCCGACAGCATTGGGATTGCTTTTCAGCTTGGGCAGATATTCCTTGGTGATGATCGAGCGCGGCACGTACCAGCTCGGATTGATCACCATATGCTCCATCTCGTCCGAGAATTCGGGGCTGCGGCGGTCATGGGTGTTCTTGCCGATGACCGAGCGGGTTTCAAAAGTCACATCGCCATTGTCGACGATCTTGGCGGTGAAATCGGTCTGGTTGACCAGGATGTGGCGCTCGCCCCGGTCCGGGGTCAGCCAGCGTTCCCGCTCCATCGCGATGATCACCGATTTCAGGCGCTCGCTGACCGGCTTGTTGACCTCAGCAATGGTTCCGGCCCCGGCAACGCCATCGGTTTCCAGTCCGTGATCCGCCTGGAAGCGCTGCACTGCCTGTTCCAGCGCAGCGTCATAGCTGCGCGCGGCACTGCGCTGCAGGTAGCCCATCGCCATCAGCCGGTTGCGCAACGCAATGACTGCCGGGCCCTGATCACCCGGTTCCAGCTTCTTGGCCTGGACCGAGGGGCCCCAGCCGCCAGCCGCCAAAAGCTGTTCCAGCCGCAGCTTTTCACGCATCAGCCCGCGGTACTGGGCCGACGCGGGCACCAGGCTGCGCATATAGGCAAAGGGCTGGGCGTCGCGGATACCGGCCAGGAAGCTGGCGCCATTCACGGTGTGTTTCTTCCGCACCATACCCTCATCGATGCGCGAGGGCACCAGCAGCCCGGTCTGCAGATCAGTGGCATAGTCCACCAGCGCCTTGCTCAGCGCCGCCTCGACCATGCCGAAATCGCGGGTGGTGCGGGCCTGCCGCATCTGCTGCAGCAGGGCGCTGACCTCAGCCGAGCGGTCCGGCAGCCCGTGGGCGCGGGTATCGTTCAAGGCCGCCAGCAGCGCGCTGCGGCGCTGGCGCGACGCCTCATCCGCGCCGGTCCAGATCGCCTGATAGCCATTTTCCCGGTAGAAACTGGCAACGGCATCATCAGTAGAGGCCGTCTCTGCCACTGCCTGGCGGAAAGCCGCCGGTATGTCTGCCTGCGCCGTGCCGGCAAAGGTTCCGGCAGCCAATCCTCCCAATGCCAGGGCAAACAGCCCGGCCTTGAGCCCCGGCAAAAAGTATCCAGCGGATGCGCGCGTCATAAAATCTCCGGTCCTTGAGCCGTTTTTTCCAATCTTGGCAGTGCCTATCTGAAATTCTGGTAAATGCCAGCCTGCGTTGTCCACTCACAATCGCGAAAAGTTAACCGTGATGCACCGTTGCCGCGTCTATGGAACGCGCCTGCAACAGTCGCGGGGAAAAGTTCCCGGCCCCTCCCCGTTTGCGCAAGAAATTGCCGAAAAACGGCCTATCCGTTACAGAGCGGTAAAGAAATGTTGGAACGCGACTCATGCTGTGCCATACACACCGCACGTTAACTAAGAACGTTAGCGAGCCCGTAACATCGGGCGAATAGGCAGGACTAACAGCGTACGGGACGGCGCAGTATCAATGGCAGAAACCGCGGGCACGGGGATCTCCCGGCGTTCTCTCTTGGGTGTGTTTGCTGCAACCGCAGTGACAGCAGCCCCTACTTTCTCAAATGCAGCAGGCTTCTTGCGCGGCGGCGGTGACATCCGGCGCATTCGCATGTATTCCGGCCGCACCGGCGAGCGTGTGGACATGGTGTATTGGATCGACGGCCAGTACATCCAGGACGCCGTCAAGGAAATCAATCACTTCATGCGTGACTGGCGCACGGATGATGTGAAGGAAATCGACCTGCGCACCATCGACATCATGGCGGCGTCGCACAACCTTCTGGACGTGAACGAGCCCTACATGCTGCTGTCCGGCTACCGCAGCCCCAAGACCAACGCAATGCTGCGCAGCCGCTCGCGCGGGGTGGCCAAGAACTCGCTGCACATGCGCGGCCAGGCCGCTGACCTGCGGCTGGCATCGCGGTCGGTGTCGCAAATGGCCAAAGCTGCCGAAGCTTGCCGCGCTGGCGGCGTTGGAAAATACGCGCGCTCCAACTTCGTGCATATGGATTGCGGTGTCGTCCGCACCTGGCGCGGCTAACCGCCCCCTCCATTGCAAGAATGCAAGCCTGCCCGTCCCGGGGCAGGCTTTTTTTGTCTGCGCCCGATGCCGCCCGTGTTAACACAGGCTTATCTCAGGAAATTGGAAACAGGCAGTTTTTCCCGTTGCAGAGGTAGCAAAGCACGGGTATACCCCGCCGTAACAACGCACCTGTAGCTCAGCTGGATAGAGCGCTGCCCTCCGAAGGCAGAGGCCAGAGGTTCGAATCCTCTCAGGTGCGCCATCTCACATTTTAACATGTTAACATCCCCTAACACCTTGAACGGAAAGGTGATTTTCGGGGTTCGAACACCCTCATTCCGGCAGTGTCGCACAGGCTCACAAAATGCCAGTCTCAGGACTGTTTTCTTCCACACAATATCGCCGTTAAGCCATATATTCCAAGGGTTTGACAGGAATCGCATGGCGAGTTCGAACGACTCCTCCAAGGTATGCCTTGGACGGGTCGTTTTTTGCAGGTGTTCATCCAGTAGCGCCTTGCTGCGCTCCAGCTTGGCGATCTTTTTCTCGTAGGCTTTCACAACACTCGTACTTTCAGTGTCAATGATGCGATCAAGAAGCGTCTCGATCTGCTTTTCGACTTCTGCTTTCTGTCTTTTGAGCGCCTTGGCATCGGACTGCACCTGCGCAATCTTCATGTTCCACGCATCGCGGAACATGGCGCTGGCCAGCTCATAGAGCTGTTTGGCAGGCTGCAGCCCGCGCAGCAGGCGCTCGAACGATCCTTCCAGATCATCGCGCCGGATCGACTTGCGATAGCTCGCGCAACCTCTTGTGGGACAAAGATAATAGGGGTGTTTTTTGCCCGTCTTGCTCTTGGACCAGCAGGCTGTCAACGGCTTGCCGCAGTCATCGCACAGTATAAACCCGCGTAGCGGGAAGTCCGCGCTGATATCTTTGCGCGCTGGCGCTTTCGCCGTCCCTTTCAGGCGCGCCTGAATCTTCTCGAAGGTCTCAAAGCTGATCAGCCCTTCATGCTGGCCTTTGCGCAGACTGACATTCCAGTTGGGGGCTTCGACATAACCAGCGTAGATCGGACGGGTCAGCAGATCATGGATGCGCTGGTTGTGAATCTTGCCAGTCTTCTTGTCCTTTGGAAAGGATGGCTGGCGCTCAAGAAAGCGCTTAACTTCGACCTGGGTCTGGAAGCGCCCGGAGGCATAGCTTTCCAGCGCTTCTTGCAAGATTGAGGCGTTGGGCTCATCACGCACCAACAGAAGGCCGTGGCCACTCACACGCTCGCGGCGGTAGCCGACTGGAGCCTGAAAAACCCAATAGCCATTTTGCAGACGCGCGCGCATCCGGTTCTTGGTTTGCTCGCCGTTCTTCTGGCGCTGATGCTGCGAGACCGAGGCCAGAAGGTTTTCAACGAGGATCGAATCGGAGTCTTCACCGAACTCGATGGACGGGCTCACAAGAACACCGCCAACGCCCGCAATGTCAGCGCGCAAGCGTAGATGCGCTTCAAGGCCGCGCGCAAGTCGCGAGATATCATCGATGATCACGGCATGACTGTCCCTGCGGGTGCGCAAGTAACGCAGCATAGCCTGCATACCCGGGCGGGCGGTCAGACTTCCCGACATATCGTCGCTGAAGACCTCGACAACCTCATAGCCCTTGTATTTGGCAAACTCACGGCAGCGGGTCTCCTGTGAGGACAGCCCATCACCGCGAACCGTCTGCTTTGCGCTGGACACGCGGCAGTAGATCACAGCCTTGCAGGCCGGACGGTTTTCAGGCGTTGTCAGTCTCATGTACCCCCCTTTCTGCCGGGTTGATGCGGGCAGGTCGTGCGGTGTGGTTTTTCCGAATGCTCCGATCTTACCAGATCGAAGGCTTCACAGGCGTCCGGACGCTCGCATTCATCGAGTTTTCCACAGGCTTCCTGCAGCGGATGGACCTCAAAGCCGAGATCGACAAAGTTCATGATGATCGACCAAAGGCCGCGCAGGAATTCTTCCTTCTGTTCCGGGCGCAGCCCCGAACCGTCGAGATATTCCTGATACTTCGCCACATCGACGTTCAGGATACGCCGCGCCGAAGTGCCGAAGTCTGCGGAAAGGGCATTGTGTCTGCCGGTCCTGTTTTCGTCCTTCATCGCGGTTTTCCTTTCACCGAGGCACATCTTGTGCCTATATCTTCAGTATACAACCTTAGGTAGTTATCGTGCAAAGTTGCGGGACGCTCCAGATCCGCCAAAACGCGCCGTGAGCGGGCGTTTCCGGCCATCGATGAGCGCCGGTTTTCTAGAACGGGAGGCCGTCATCGATTTCTTCGCCTTCTGACACCTCCGGGATTTCTTCTGTTTTCAGCCGCGTGGCGAGCGCCTCATCTTCCTCCTGATCGAAGGCTTCCATCAGCTCAAGCATGTGAGACAGGAGTATTGCCGCGAACTGCTCTCTGTCCTCGAAGCATGCCTTTTCAGCCTGCTTTTCGAGCCTGGGGCCTACGACCGCTCCCAGATCGACAGCGTAAAAGAATTCCTTCATCGGTCGCTTCCTTCTATTGCAGGCGCGGCGCTTACCGCGCCCGCTGTAGTCTTTGCGGGTTAGCCGCCGTGAAAACCGCGCACGACCTGGAACAGCCCCCACAGGATGATTGCGATGACGCTCCCAAGTCCCGTCAAGCCAACGGCTATGATCAAAAACCGCACGAAGCGTCCGAAGGGTTTTGGCCTGCGCTGGTAGCTGCCTGGGGGACGCGTCAGTCGCAGCTCGACCCCGCCGCCAACATCGCGCTGCGCGGCGTTGCCAAAAATCACTGGCTCCTTCAGTGGCTCACAGTGTTTGACCTCGATACGCGGCGGACCTTTCGCGAGGCTGTCGATCAAGGCTTTCTCATGCGGTGTCCATCCCATCCCGGTCGGTCCACGATCACGATCAAATTGGTTTGCCATTGTTCTTCCTCCTTTGTTGCTGCCTTAGAGCAGCTTGTCCCACCGCACGGGCAGGACGGTGATGAGCTTGCAGCGCTCGCCATATTCCGGGAACTCCACCCGGCGGCCCTGAATGCCATAATAGGCGCACCAGGCGACCGAACGGCAGGAACCGGGGCCGCGCATCGGATGGCGGCACTCGTAATCCCATCCGGCGTGGGGCGTCCCGATCATCAGGACGAAGGCCGCAAACATCGATGCGATGACAATACGCGGACGCAGCAGCAGCGCCCTGAGCATCCGCCCGATCCGGCGCAAGGCTCTCCTTAGCGGCCCGTCCGGTCCGCGCGGCGGTCCCGCACCGTGTACCGTGACCCTGAATTCATTCATTGTTGGTTTCCTTTCTCTCGTAGCTGAGCCGCAGACGCGGGCGCACGCGCGGACAGGCTCCCTCGACCGGGTTGGGCTCCGCCCATTGGCCCCAGGGCGACACGAACCAGAACGGCATGCGCTGCGCCCTGACCGGCGGCAGATTCCTGATCAGGAGCAATTGTTCATCCGGCCCCATCTGCCGGATGTCTTCCGGCGCCATCAGCGGCCTGCCGGTTTCCGAAAGGCTTTCTCCGACCTCGTCGTCATCGGAACGCCCGAGGTTGAAATTCCGGGTCTTGACCGTCATCTGGCCGAGCGCCGCCGAAAGGGTCCGGGCAAGCTGGTCGTCCTGTACGGCGAAGAACTGTTTCACCTCGGCCTGCGAGAGGATCGTCCGCGCTGTGTGCGGGCCGTAGAGCCTGACCAGCTCGGCGAATTCCTGGACGAAGACCCAGACCCGAACCCCCAACCCCGGCAGCGCCGTCAGGCTTTCGGCCAACCCCGACAGCCTGCCCATATTCGCGAACTCATCGAGCAGGAACAGCACTTCACCGGGACCCGAGGACCGGGCAACCGCCGTGATCGCCTGCTGTGTCACCAGACCGAGCCAGGTGCCGTGCGTGGCGATCCTGTCCTGCGGGATCACAAGATAGACGCTGGCCTTGCCCTCCTTGAGCAGCCGGAAGTCCACATCGGTCCCGCTGACGGCATCGGCAAGCCAGCCGCAGGGATCGAATATATCCAGTGCCTGCAGGGCGCCCTGCCGGAAATCGGCGAACTGCCCCGGGTTTTCATCCATCTGGTAGCGCAGGTCGAGGCCGAGATCGGCCACCATGCCGAACAGGGCATCGGAGGCCTCCATTTCATTGGCGATGCTGTCCATGCGCCGCCCGCTCGATACGATGCGCCACATCTCCGGCAGCGTGCAGCGGGCTTCGTTTCCGGAGGTGGCCAGATGCAGCAGCAGCGCGCGCAGGATCATCCGCGCCCCGTCGCGGAAAAAGCGGTTCCGCGCATCTTCCGGTTCCGGCAGCAACTGCAGGACGAGTGCCCTGGCATCGTCCGCGATCCCCCGGACCAGCGCCGGGTCTTTCGCCGCCTCGATCACGGGCTGCAACGGATTGAAGCGATGCTGCGGCAGGCCGTGCAGCCCCCACGGGTTGAGAATAATTATGTACTGGCCCAACCGCTCCTTCCGGTGCCGGGCCGTCACAGCCGCCAGTTCGCCCTTCGGATCGGAAACAACGACCGAGCCCTGGTAGTGCAACAGGTTCGGGATCACCACGCTGATGCCCTTGCCCTGACGGGCCGGGGCCGCAGTGATCAGATGGGCCTTGCCGCTGTAGAAAAGCGGCTGGCCGCCCAGCAGCCCCAGATAAAGGCCGCGCGGGTCCAGAAGCCCCGCTGCCGCACAATCATCCGGACTGGCAAAAGCGGCGCTGCCGAATGTGCCGGTGGGACGCTCGGCGGACTTTCGTTTTTCCCGTTGTTGCCATGCCCGGTAATATCCGGCCACTCCGGACAGAATGCACATCCCGCCAATGAATTTGAAGAATCCCGAATAGAGCTGATCGGCAGCATCAAGCTGCCCGCCGGTCAGCTCCGGCCAGAAATGGGCCGGAGTCAAAATCACCACCCCGACCAGTACCGCGCCGGTCGGGGAGCCCCTTTTCGGATCAGGTGAGCGGCTCATGCCTGTTTCCTCGCGGGCAAGAAGCTATCCGGTAGGCTTGGTTGTTGTTCATCGTCATGGCTGGTCCTGCTCCTTATTTCCGGTGTCTGCGGGCAGCTTTTACCGGCATCCTGTGATCCAATGTGGCCGCGCCAGACGTTCGAAAAACCGCATAAAACGGACTTCTTTGTCCGCAGGTTTCATGCAAATCTCCGCACGGATGCGGAGATTTGCAGAAAGGTGGTGCGTCATGCCCTGGACGGAAACGGATGAGCACAATAAGGCACTGTATTTGGCACTGACGCAGCTTGCCGCCGAAAAGGGCGCGCTGGAGCGCCTGGCAGGCGCGATCACCGACGATGAGCGTGCGCAAGCGACAGCGCGCGCCCGCAAAGGCATCAAGCACAAGGACAAAAAGACGCTTGTTGCCGGCTCGACATTGGTGCGCTGGCAGGAAGAAGGGCTTGCGTACGTTAGCAATGCGCAGTCCCACAAAAAGCGGATCGTCTTTGAATTCCTGGAGCGATCCCCGGAATTCAAGACCGAGCTTTTCCGCCCGGAAGGACAGTTGCCACAGGGTTTGCTCTCATATGCGGCTGCGAACGGACGCCGCCTTGCTCAACCCTTCGACAAGGAACTCAGCAAGCTTGACGGGGTCTTCGAGTTGTACCGGCCTGCATGGACGACACCGGAGCGATCCGACCGCGTTCTGGTCTCACGCCTGAAATTTTCGACCGAGGGCGGGTTCACCCGTTTCAGGGAAGAGCAGGACTACATCGATCCGGACTATCAGGACGCACAAATCCATGAGATTGACGAAGGTGGCGTGATGTTCACCGCAGCCAACATCATCATGTTCGGCTTGGGCGCAAACGCGGAGCGCGTGAAGTTTTTTGTCGCCGACAACTGGCAGGATGCTCTGAATGGCCCGCTCCCTGTCATCCGCCTGAGCGGTATGATGATGGGTATTTCCGGGCGCAGGCACCACCCTTCGTTCCCATTCGTCGCCCTTCGTTCATCAAAGCCATACACCTAGATCAAAACCGGCATCATCGCAGCTTCCGATCCTCGAATTGACACGCAGATGAAGCGCGTTCTGTGGATGAACCAGTCCCACTGAAATGTGAAAGTTTCAAAGATTATTCTCGCGAAGGCCCGTCTGGTTCGTTGCCAAGGTAACTTTTGTCCAGATTGTCAATTACCTTGATCGTGCGTTCCCCGGACATACCGCTTTTTCTGTGAATTCCAAAGCATCCTTCAAACTCTCGAAGCCAAACGCGGCATAACAAAACCCAGGACGCATTTGAGGACATCGAAACCGGAATCTTCAGACCAGGTGACAAGCGCCTGTCACGGGAAATCCTTGCGGAACTGGAAATCAAACAACCGGCCCGCTAGCGGCAAGCGGCCCGGCAACCGAAGGCAGGGCGAGAAGACCTGCAACCATTTGAAAAACAACAATAATACCTTCAGAATTCGCGCACAGCCCGCCACTTGCGATATAATAAAGGGGTAAGTCAGGAAAGCGGCGGAAGCGGTAGTGTGATCAAGCCCGGAGAAGAATTTCAGAACGTGGCAGCACCTTCGAGAGAGGTATTGCGCAAGCTCGTCTATCTCGCAGAAATCGACAGCGACTCCGTAATATCCGGGCACGCTGCGCAGCGTGGAGCGCTTGCCACCGAGCGCGCCAACCGCTCGGCGGATGATTTTCATAACATCAACCAAATGCTTGCCGAACAGAACATCCGGGCGGCGCGCCTTGCAGATCCGGCCTATCAGGCACTCGCTACCAGCATTGGCGAGGATTTTGACCGGCTGGACGAAGCGTCAGTCGTCGCGCTTCTTCAGATTGAGGAAGAATTGGCGGAACTGCACCGCCAACGCGAGCGACTACATGCCGAGGCATTTACCGACACCGAGGGCCGAACGATTTTCGCGACCGAAGATCAAAACGCCGCATACTACGAAGACGGAGCCCGGCTGTCCGACGAGACTTTCCAGCAAATCAGGCATCGCCTGACCGGCAGGCCGACACACGAAGAATGGCTGAGTTCTTTGCGCCGGGAAGAAGAATTGTTTGCCGAGCGCGACAGGATTCACCACAACGAGACCGAACGGGCACGGTTACTCGAAGATCTGGCGAACGGTTCCATTTCGAAAGAAGACGCCCGTGACCGCAGGCAAACGATCCGCGAAGAACTTCCGGAGCGCGTCAGAAAGGTAGCATCTGGCCTCGAACTCACTGACGAAGAACTGGCCGCGCTGGAAGCACGCGCCCCGCAAGATGACGCCGGACAGGAGTTATCAGCAAGCTTGCCGTCACCCGGCGGGCCGTAGCCCCGGACTTGCCTCGGAACCTATGTCCCGCATTGTCGGTTGATCAAAATCGATAACAGACCGACAGCATCTTTGTCCTTATGGGCATCGAAGAAGTCATGAATCATTCGAATTCCGTCATCTCCGTCGAAGAACCATGAAAGAGCACATTCGCCCTTTTCCCGGTTTCCTCCTTCGGCATAAAGCTGGGACGCCATATCAACAGCGCCGCTGATAAAGCCGTAGCGCTGGTCTGCATTCATCTTGTCGAGAACGTCGCCTGCGGTCAGCGCAAGGGCGGGAGACGTTCCGCCTGCCTGAAGCAGCGCGACGGCGGCGGCGATCACAAGCATCTTTGAATTCTTCATGCCTTCCCCCGGTTTGCCGGTGACAAAACCGACGATTTTTGTCAACCGGACATGGACAGGGATTCCCGGGCTGGTGTATGATTGAAACCGGTTTTGCGGCTACCGTTTTCCGGCGGGCCGCCGAGCCCGGGCCGCACCTTTCCGCCATGGGGCGAAATGGGTGGTTTTTGGCACCCCGTCCGTGAGTGCCGGACCGCTTCCAGTGGCTGCTTCCCTTTAACCCGAACCAGAGCCGCGCCCGTCCGGAAAGGGCCGTTTCATTGCATGATTATTGGCTACGCCCGCGCATCGACCGCCGAACAAAATCTGGACCTTCAGCTCGATGCTCTGACCGCAGCGGGCTGTGAACAGATTTTCAGGGATGAGGGTATCTCCGCAGTAGCGCGCGAGCGGCCTCAATTCAGCGCGGCGCTGGACGCTCTTGGTGCCGGTGATACCCTGGTGATCTGGAAAATGGATCGCGCGTTCCGCTCGCTGATCCACGCCCTTCAGGTTCTTGAAGACCTTGAGGCCAGAGGCGTGAACTTCCACTCGCTCACCGACGCAATCGACACAGCCACACCCGTGGGCCGCTTCGCCTACCAGATCACGAATGCTTTTGCGGAACTGGAGCGCGCATTGATCGCCGAGCGCACCAAAGCCGGGATCGACGCCGCCCGCCGTCGCGGTGCGCGCATTGGCAGACCGCGAAAGCTCCTCCCGGACCAGATTGAATTTGCCAGGGAAGCTCTGGCCGCAGGCCGCTTTTCAAAAGCGGCGCTTGCAGCACGTTTCTCGGTCTCACGCAGAACGCTGTCACGAGCCCTCCAGCTGGAGCGGCGTCAATAATCCGGATATACAGCAGCTATGCACTTGGCTCCGAGCTTTGTTATTCCCTCAATGGCTTTCAGGCGCTACGTATCATCTCAGTGCATTCAGCCAGATTTTGTCTTTAAAAGTTGCATTCGTAGAAAAAATTCACCTATTTTACCTGAACTACAGAAAGGTGATGAATTTTCCTGCGCAATGCTGTAGTGTAACAGCCAAGATATTGGGTGCGACATGCAAAGGGTTATTTTGATGCCTCTTTTCGTTGATCAAGGAGCCTTGATCATGTTCGCTTCGCCCGAAACCCGCAAGAAGGAACGAGGAAAATCAGCTTCATCAATGATGGGGCGACTTCTAGCAGAGGTTTTGAGCGCGATGACGCCCTTGGTTAAAAAGTTAATGCAAGAAAGTAGGTGAACTATGCAAGGAGATTGCCCAAGAAAAAAGAAGCCAATAGAAGAATTGAGCGAATCTTTGACGGATATTTTCATAGAGTTAATCGATCAGGCAGGAGAGAGCCCGCTCGACAAAGACACATATGAGGGTCTAGATTACAGAGTGCAAAGTGGAATAGATAAATACTTGCAAAAACTATCAAATGAAAATTGATACAGGCATCAAAAAGAAGAATGTAAATATTCCGATTATAAAAGATACCACATATGCGACCCCAATAGAGCATCTTAGCCGCGGTGATTTTTTTTCCATCCGCCCCCACTCATCAATGGACTGATCAGTGAATTTCGCGACAGTGCTCTCAAAGTCTTGCTGCCCTATGTGCTCGGCCATCGCTCGAAAAATCGCATCTATTTCGTTGTCAGTGATTTTGTCTTTATTTTGCCCCCCCAGCAGACTGCGGGGAGAGTTAGGTGCCTTGTGTGGGTTTATTTGTTTTGAAACATCCGAAATATCAGCCAAAAAGTTCACGATGTTCCCATGAAGTTTTATTGTCGCGGGACAACAAAGAGACGCAACGATTGATGCCAATGCAAAAATAAGGCTAAATAAATAGCTGAAAAGCATCGTTAGGGGCAGTCCAACATTGCCGAACGGGTTAGAGCTAAAAACGCGAAGCTCCTTTAGTATCCTCACCTCCGCACTCAAAAAAGGTACAAGAATAGCTCCATAGATAGCAATAGATAGAATTGGAGAGGATCCAATTGCATGAAGTGTGCTCCAATGGAGAAATTTTCGTTCACTCACTTTTTCTGAAATGCTTTTCACCCACGCAAGCAAGTCACTCATCTCCTCTGCCCGTGGCGACTATTGGCGAACACCCACTCTTCAATTTCCTTAATATTTTGAACGTCTTGAGGGGTGCAATCCTTCGGAATAGTTCTGGCCTTTAAAAGGAAGCTTTCTGATTGAAAGGTCTTAAGTATCTTTCGTGATATTCTACGTGACAAGAGGCGTTTTTCCCGCTTTCCCAAAGTTCCGAGCACGTCACCTACATCGGTGGTCGACAGAAGGTTTCGAGTTGCACTGGCGGCTCTCCCCATAAACACTTGGCGTTTGCGACTTGAGGACCACTTTTTGATAGTGTTTAATTTAGTCACTAGGTAGAAGCCCCTTTTCTTTAAATAGCTCGATAACCTCTGCAAGGATTATTTTATTCTGCTCCGTCTTGGATGCACACTCTATCTGCGCTAGCGTCAATCCAGATTGCCTCATCACCTCTAGAAAAAGTTTCGATTCACGAGAAAGCAGATGGTCAAACTTTCCTTTCGCTTTCTCCTCCTCATAGCGGGCGATTGCTATACTTACACGAGCCTCAAAAGACAACTCCCCCTGATCAAAACCCATAGCTACGGCGGCCTCCTGGATACCCTAAACCAGAACAATATCGCATATTTCTTAGCATACTCACACGGGTATTTTCCAGAATTATTTAGATGAGATTTTTGGGCGAGTTTGGCTTGATCATTTTACTAGACAGATGTCCTGTGAAGCCTTCTCGCCGTGCCCCCATACCTGGGCATCTTTCAGTCACTTTAAGTTGCTTGGCGATGTACGTGATGCTAGCTTCTACCGGTGCGCTCAATTGGGAAACTTCCGACATAAAGACGACTGCGAGATCTGTGCTTTGACAGGGTGGGCTTGGTAAGTTGGATGACGGGGCAAGCAAGGCGCTCGGATCTGTTGTCAAAACCGAGAAATTAGCCATTTTTCTCCGAAGTTGCCGCTAAGAGCCACCGCAAGCTGTGTTTTGTAGTACAAAACCATCTTGGCAAGGGGGCCGCTGCGCGCCCCCGTTGCAACCCCCAGGCCATGGCTCTGTCAGGGCATTGAACCCCTCCTGAGCCAGCAGACCGTATCGCCGGTCAAACACTCGCGGGAGACTTCGCTCTCCCTGCACCCATCGATCCTTTCAGGAAGATCAGGGGCTATCGCGCCCCTTGAAACCCACTCGCACCGTTTGGCCTTTGCATCACCAACCAGGGGAGCGTTCCTGCTCCCCCGATACCCCCATGACCATTTCATGGAGACGACTGGACGCCTCCGAAAACCGGGATTTCCTGATGTTTGGAGTAGTCTGGTCAGCCCTGAGGGGGCGCTACTGCGGCCTGCTTGGCTTAGCGCTGTAGGTTCGAGGGGCGTGAGCCGTCAGGCGGGCGCAGTTCGGCTGAGAAGCCATCGCAATCGGCCCATGTTGTAGACCATGTTGGCCAGAGTAATTGTCGCCTTGGCGCGGGCCAGGCCGATGGTTCGGATGGTCAGGCCCATGCGATCCTTCTGATGTCCGAAGACGTGCTCGACCTTGGAACGCACGACTGACTTACGGCCGTTTGCCCGTGAGGTCCGCCGTGACATCGGGCGGCGGCGGGGCTTCTTTCGGTGGATCTCGCTCTTCATCCCGTTCGCTTGCAGCCACGCCTCGTTCTGAGCCGACCGATACGCGGTATCTGCCCAAACCCCGCGTCCGGTGTTTGCCGTCTGGACCAGTCCCTCGCGCAATCGGGCACCATCATGCTGGGCCGCGTCGGTGACGATCTGACGGCGGATAATCCCATTCTGGCGATCAATGGAGATATGGCTCTTATAGCCGAACACCGGGATCGCGAGGTCGACCGGCTTGCTGCCGTCCGCACGCGGCTTTGCCTTGGAGTACTTGACCGTCCAGCGCGCGTTCGTGTCCTTCTGCGCCGCCTTTGCAGGCTTATCCGGCCAGATCTCCTGCGCGGTTTTGCCCGCTTTGATGGCCGCCTTCTCGCCGTCCGAATTGCGCTGGCGCGGGGCAGCGATGAGGCTTGCATCGATGATCTGCCCGGCGCGTGGGATGAAGCCCGCCTGGTTGATTGCCCGGTCGAGTTCCCGGAACAGCCCGTCGAACGCATCAGCCTTGATCAAGGCCTCGCGAAAGTCCCAGAGCGTGTTCGCGTCCGGCACTGTGTCGGCGATCCCGAGACCGCAGAACCGCATCCAGCTGAGCCGGTCCCGGACCATACGCTCGGTTCCCTCGAGCGACAGTCCATGCAGGCTCTGCAGCACCAGCATTCTGAACTTCAGCACGATGTCCAAAGCCGGTCGACCGCCCTTGGAACTATGCGGCCTGCCAGCCGCGCACTCAAGAATTGGCCGAAAGCGCTCGAAATCCACCGTGGCATTCAATGTCTCCAGCGGATCGCCACCCGCCGAGATCTCCGCCAGCCGGTCATCAACGCTCCAGAAGCCTGCTTGTCTCGCCATAACTGCCTCCCCGCTACGAGGGGAGTGAATCACGTAACACCCCAGTCAGCCAGAGGTTTCCGGAGGCGTCCGACTTCATCAAGACCAGGAAAGGGAGCTTTAGCGCTTCCCTTCCCATGGACCCATCCCATCGACCAAGGAGCCTTCAAGCCCCTTGGAACCCTGACCAGCCCTACGCGGGTTGGATGCCGCCATCTTGCCGAAGATGGATCACTCCCGGGGGCCTATCGCCGCCCCCAAACCCAGCTGGTCAGACTTGGAGAATTGCCTCTCCACCAACACCGAACCATGCACTACCGACCGCCCGGTTGACTAGCGAAGTATGCGCGCCTGTTGGCGCGGATAGTTTCACCACTTAACCTTGGTCGCCCCCGTCATTGAACCATTCCAAGGGAACAAGCGCATCTCCGTCTCGCCACTCCTCCGCAAGAACTGTGTTTTCGATGCCCTGCCAGACTTTCTGATCGGCATGATCAAGAAGGATCACTTGAAGACTCCCACGTGCAAGCAGTGTTTCTTTGCTCAGTGCAGCGAATACTTTTCTAACTGCTTCGATGTCTTCATCACGCCAATCGGGATCAGCATTCTCTTCGTGAACGCCCTTCGGAAAATAGACTTGGCTTGGTTGGTCATAAACGAGGAACCCCGGCACCGGATGCGCAGGAGTCTTTAAGAAGAATCTTTGAAGCGCAAGGGAAATGGAAACGTGGTATGCAAGCCAGTTTGCTCCGCTGCCGATCTCCCATAGATAATCATCGCGTGCTCCCTGGACGACCTTTACTGTCAAGTCCGGTATGACGAATTTGATTGGTGCATCCGGCCACTCGGCATCAAGTGTCGGGACAATCTGCCCTGCGATGTTCTCGACGGTGGCGAGCGCAGCCTGCATCTTTTCTTGAATTAGGCGCTCCGAGACCCGTGCACGCAGAGCCGAGATTTGCTCCTTTAGCGTTTCAATCTCTGCGGAAAGCTCAGCGTCCAATCCAGAACGCTCGTAAAGCGTAATGGCGTGCTCCAAACGTCCAAGGTATCTTTCCACTTGATCCGCACGGTAAATCTCTTCGCGCGCAGCCGATGATCGCCTCTCTAAATCTGCAATTCTTGAGCGAGTCTGGTTAAGGTGTGCGATGCTCTCTTCCGCTTCACGGCGCAGCCGTAACTGCTCTCTGTCCATCTTATCCGTTACGGTTGTACGTGATCTAATCTCTAGCTCAAGACCCTCCAGAGCCTCGCAAAGCAGGTCGAGATGCCCGCGCCCGTCAGGAGCAATTGACTCGAAGGGCTTTTCTACATTCGTTTCACGCTTTCTGAGCCAGTCCGATATCGCAAGTCGATCACGCTGTATGTGAAGAGCGTCACCATAGGCTTGGCTGCTCTCCAACAAACGATTGATTTCCAAAAGTCGCTGTCTTTTTCTGGAAAGGTCCATCGCACCAAGACTTTCTTGCTCACGAAGCTCATCCAGTTCCTTTATCGCCCTTTCAATGGTCTCCATCGATGGCCTGGCAACCCGGTAGTTGCTTTGGGACAGGTTTCGGAGCGCATCAATCATCTCCGGCCACTCCTGCGGCACAGGTGCATCAGTTGGCACTAGCCCAAGGTCACGCCCTTGCTGCAACCAAAGTTCGGATTCGTTCATCCAGGTTCTGACAGACGAAGTCACGTCGTTGAGCGCCGCTTCCTTTTGGCGGAGAATGCGATTAAGACGCTCCAGCTCCCAACGGGCTTGGAGCATATCCTGCGTAACCGCGCCCAGAACATAGGGAAATATGGCCTTCAGCTTTTCGCGATGCTCGGTTGTGTCCGCCTTGAAAAAGAGAACGTCCGGGTTCGCAATAATGTTCTGGGGCTGGAAGGTAAACGCCATTAAATCGCGAAATCCTGTTCTATTACCAGAATAGCCTTCAGAATTCGGGTCCATTCCCAAAGACGACAAGCCGGAAAGCCGGTTCAGCAACTGCCTGACCTGCTCTGTGTTCGCGTTTTTTTCCGCTATGCGCTCTGGAATGCTGACCTTTTCGGATTCAGTCAGATACATGTCACCCGTTTGCTTCTGATCGCCGGGTTCCCTGCGGGCAAAGAGTTTTTCACCCTCGACGGTCTGCACAAGAACGCCAAACCATTCGCAGTGCTCACGTATGGTGCCAACCGGAATGGCGCACTTCGCGGCACACAGACAATAGTCTATGATCGGTATGATCGCAGATTTTCCCGTCTTGCTAGCGCCGCTGATTACGTTGACGCATCCCGGTTCAAAATCTAGTATTCGTGGTGAAAAGTTAGCGCGAGGCCAAAGGATTACTTTCAGAATCTGAAACTGCATCTATGCCTCGACTCTCAACGCGTGAAATATTTCTACTGGCTTAAGGGCTGCGAACCAGACACCCAGCTTCTCTGCTGCCTTTGCTTGATCTCGTACACGCTCTGGCAGTTTCGGCTCCTTCAAATCCAGAGCACGCATGTACCCTTTTCCGTAATCTATACTAATTAACTCATGTCGCTCGCCAAACCCAATTGATGCCAAGGTAGGTTCCCGAAGTTCCAGAACTCTTTCGTGAACTGCTATCAACTCCTCACGCTTCTCTGACAACTTCTCGCAAAATTTGCCGAGACCCGACTGCACACGTGTGCTCTTGAGTATGTTGAGCGTTGGTCGATGCCAACACAGAGGCAGAACCAAAAATGCTACCAGGAGCGGGCTCGAATCTGATGTCATGCCCGACTGATAAGATCGACAATACTTCCAGATAAGCATTGCGCCCAGTGCAGGGTTCTGCACCTTCTCAACTTCGCTCAAATATGGCTTTCTTCCCTCCAAAATCATGTATCGTCGTCCAATAGAATGTCGAAGTCGGCATGCCAGCCGATCTCCCTCCGCTCTGCCAAGTTATTGAAGCTGCCTGGCATGAAATGATCTGGCACCACGCGCCCCTCCAACGGCAACTGTGTGGAACTGCAGCACTTTGCATATAGGAGCAGTCCTTGTTGCTCAGCGCTCAGTGCTGAATGAGAAAGCCCCACCTCCGTGCGCAAATTTTCATGGCGGCGGAGGAGACCGCTGTCGTACTCATTCATGCTACCTTCAAAAACCAGCCCCTCTTCGGCCCACCGTGTACGGTCTCCGGTTGCAAGAAGGTAGTCGCTTGCCGCGCGTGTCTTGTGTTTTATATCCGCATCGACCAGATCAAGCTGTCGGATGAAGCATGGCGCACTGGAGACAGTTGACTGAATTATCTCATCGGCCGGTGTTTCGGATAGAGAGTGTAGAAAACGTTCGGTGTCATGTGCCGAGATGAATGCATGGAAACGCTTTCTGAACTGCTCAGCGTTTACAAGCGGCGGTGCTCCGGCACGAATTGCTTCATCAATCGCCTTCTTTGCATCACCAATACCGAACTTGACCGCTGCCTCTCGGATGTCATTCCGCACCGTTGCATGCAAAAACTCGTAGATTGGGTGCAAGGGGTCGCTGTCTTCGATGGTCAGCTCGAAGGGGCGAATGATTCCTCTCACGACATCAGGGTTTCCATCAAGAATCTTGACTAGAAACTCTTCGCATTCAGGCGTCTTGCTTATGATCAGCCCCACCTGAGTGGTCCGGTTTGATTGTTAGTGCATGACCGGCCTTTGATCCATCAGAACGATGGTTT
>NZ_JBHUPT010000042.1:0-1039 GCF_049056525.1 Leisingera coralii
CTTCGCACCAATCTCCTGGATCGGCTTCTTCTGCGCTTCCCGCGCGATCTCAATGTCACTCTTGTAGCTCATGGCAAGGTTCCTGCTGAGTTTGCATACGATCGCCGGCACAAGGATGCCGGTTTCGCGATAGACTTAGCCAATATGCGGCAAAACACGCGCGTGATTTCCGACATTATCCTGCCTTGAAGCGGCGTGGGCTCTTTCCCCGCGCCGCTCCCGGTTCCTTAAAGGAAACGCATTCCCTTAAAAGAGGGATGTCAGGGTGCCCAGGCGCGCTGATCCGGCACTAAGAGGGTGAGTCTGGCACCCAGGGACAGGGTTCCGGGGCGCTCCACCCAGGCGGTGATTCCCCGTCGATTCTGTGCGGCCGGCTTGAACCGGGCGCCAAAGCCCGCATGGCCCTTTTCGATCTCCCGGCCTGGCAGCACGCAGGGGCGGTTTTCCATATCCACGGTCAAGGTCGCCCCGTCCGGCCCCTGCAGGCGCGAGGACGGCGGCACAAAGGTGAAATCCGGGATGCCGCGCAGCACTGCGGTGGCGCCCAGATGGGCAGGATCGATCCGCTCCATCCCCATGTCCGCCGCGATCAGCGCCAGTTCCTCTTCCGACAGGATCGTGAGCTGGCGCACGTTGCGGATTTCGGTGCCTTCCGGATAGAGATTGCGGACCCGCACGCAGGAGGCCCGGTTTTCGCCCTCATGGCGCGCCCCCGCAATTCCGCCGAAACCGAGCGCCAGCCTGTCCGAGGGAACCGCCTGCAGCCCGGCCCCTGCCGGGACGCTGCCCAGCCAAATGATTTCGCCGCTGAAACCGCTGTCGCGCAATACCGGCATTCCGGTTCTCCTTAAATGAATTTTTCCTGTGGAGCGGACCTTACCGGCTTTTCCCGCAGCTGCCACCCGGGAACGGCCAGCCGGGGAGCCCCCCGCCCCCAGGCCGGAGGCAACACCCCGGAACCAGCGCAGGCGCAGCGCGCCTGCGGATCGGATCGCCTTGGCGATCCGATCCGGGCGGGGGCCGCGGCGGGCAGCTTTGC
>NZ_JBHUPT010000043.1:0-20721 GCF_049056525.1 Leisingera coralii
TTCCGGCTTGCCGCTTACGCGGTCGGCTCAGGCTCCATGCCGCCTTCCGGCGGGGACTTCTTGGGCTTGGCCTTGGGGATCGCGGTCACGGATGCACTACCCTCATCCTCGCCGCCATCCTCATCATCGCCCGCCTGCGGCGGCTCGCCGTTCATGACGCGCTTGATTTCGTCGCCGGTCAGCGTCTCGTATTCAAGCAAGCCTTGCGCCAGGCGCTCCCACTCCTCCTTGTGCTCCGTGAGGATCTGGAACGCGCGGTCATAGCCTTCCTGGATGAAGGTCTTCACCTCTTCCTCGATCAGCTCCTTGGTGTGGGCCGAGACCGAGAAACCGGCGGTATTGCCAGAATACCCCTCATGCGCTTCGGCATAGTCGATATTGCCGACCTTGTCGGACATGCCCCAGCGCATCACCATGGCGCGTGCCAGCTGGCTCGCCTGCTGGATATCGCCGGCCGGACCGTTGGAGACATGGCCTTCGCCGTATTTGATGATCTCGGCAGCCTTGCCCGCCATGGTCATCGCCAGCTTCTGCTGGCACTCGTCCTTGTGCCAGTTCAGGCGGTCCATTTCCGGCAGGGACACCACCATGCCAAGCGCGCCGCCGCGCGGAATGATCGTCGCCTTGTAGACGGGGTCGCATTCCGGCAGCACCAGGCCGACAACGGCGTGGCCCGCTTCGTGAAACGCTGTCTTTTCCTTCTGGTCCTGGGTCAGCACCATCGAGCGGCGCTCGGCCCCCATCATCACCTTGTCCTTGGCGGATTCGAAATCCTCCATGGTGACAAAGCGGCGCCCGACGCGGGCGGCCATCAGCGCCGCCTCGTTGACCAGGTTGGCCAGATCCGCGCCTGAGAAACCGGGGGTGCCGCGGGCGATGATGCGCAGGTCCACGTCGGGGCCCAGCGGGGTCTTGCGGGCATGCACGCCCAGGATCTTCTCGCGGCCCTTGATGTCCGGGTTGCCGACGGTGACCTGGCGGTCGAAGCGGCCGGGGCGCAGCAGCGCCGGGTCCAGCACGTCCTTGCGGTTGGTGGCGGCCAGGATGATGACACCCTCATTGGCCTCGAAGCCGTCCATTTCCACCAGCAGCTGGTTCAGGGTCTGCTCGCGCTCGTCATTACCGCCGCCGTAGCCGGCGCCACGGTGACGGCCCACTGCGTCGATTTCGTCGATGAAGACGATACAGGGCGCGTTCTTCTTGGCCTGCTCGAACATGTCGCGCACACGGCTTGCACCGACGCCGACGAACATTTCCACGAAGTCAGAGCCGGAAATGGTGAAGAACGGCACGCCCGCCTCACCCGCGATGGCGCGCGCCAGCAGCGTCTTACCGGTGCCCGGAGGGCCAACCAGCAGGGCGCCCTTGGGGATCTTGCCGCCCAGACGCGAGAATTTCTGCGGGTTGCGCAGGAATTCGACGATCTCTTCCAGCTCTTCCTTGGCCTCGTCGATGCCCGCGACATCGTCAAAGGTCACGCGGCCATGCTTTTCGGTCAGCATCTTTGCCTTGGACTTGCCGAATCCCATGGCGCCGCCTTTGCCGCCGCCCTGCATCCGGTTCATGAAATAGATCCAGACGCCGATCAGCAGCAGGAAGGGCAGAAGCGTGATCAGGAACGACTGAAAGCCGGATTGCTGCTGCTTCTCGGCGCGCACCGGGATGTCATTTGCGATCAGCAGCGAGGTGACCTCGGCATCGCCCGGCTTGATGGTGACGTAGTTCTGCCCGTCGGTGGTGGTATAGCGCACCTGTTCCCCGTCCAAGGTGACGGTGCTGACCTTGCCGGTTTCAACCGAACTGACGAAGTCAGAGAAAGTGCGTTCACGGCTCTGCATCGTGCTGCCGGAACCGCTGAACAGATTGAACAGCGCCAGAATCAGCAGAAACAGAACAACCCAAAAGGCGATATTGCGAGCGTTGCCCAAGGAAAGTTCTCCCTATCAGATAGGCGCACCGCACGGGCCGCCTGCGTTGTGCTTAAAATAAGGATCATTCAGGCAGGTTCAATGCGATAAAAGAGATGCAAAGAACTCTTCTTCGCTTCCTGCCGTCTCAGCGGACCAGCCATTGGCCATTCCGGCCGCGGGAGCTGCGATCAGTTGCGCACCGCGCCACACGCCCGGTGCGGCCTCCAGCACCGCCCGGGGCACGCCGGTGGCGCGCCAGTCGGGGCATTGGGCCAGCCCCTGCTGCCCCAGCGCCCGCACTTCGCATCCCTTGGCGTCACCGCCGAAAATCTTCCACCTGCCGTCCCAGAGCTGCCCCGGCAGGGCGGTTTCCCCTTTCACGGCATTATACTCCCGGCAGACCCAGACCTGCTTGGCCGTGCTGACCAGACGGCAGCCTGCCAGGGTGACGGAACTGCCGTTGCGCGCCGCCAGAACCGCTTTTTCCATCGGCACCCGGCGCGGCGGATAGGCGGCGCCGGAAATCCACTGGAACGCGCGCACCAGCAGCCGGTGGCTGATTTCGCTGGGCAGGGTACGGAACTTGCGCTGGCACAGCACCACGGCGCCGGCCTGGACATGGGCCAGATCGCGGGCGGCCAGAAACACATACCAGTCAAGCGCTTCGCGGGCCTTGGCCATATTCCGGGCGACCTTGGCAAAAACGCCCGGCGTCAGCCCCAGCGGTGCCAGCTGCTCCAGCGCCCGGCGCACCCGCACCCGTTCGAATTTCGGATCCTCGTTGCTCGGATCCTCGACCCAATCAATGCCGCGGGCCTCCAGGTAGCGGCGCAGCTCGCTGCGGGTCACATCCAAGAGCGGCCGCAGCAGGGTGACCCCGTTATGGGTGCGCCGCTCCGCCATGCCGGACAGCCCCGTCACCCCAGAGGCCCGGGCCATGCGCATCAGCACTGTCTCCGCCTGATCGTCCGCCGTGTGGCCAACCGCCAGCACCGGGATGTCGTGCCGCCGCGCCCAGCCGCACAGGAGTTCATACCGCGCCTCGCGGGCCTGCGCCTGCAGGTTGCCGTCCTGCGGCCTGTCTTCCCAATGCAGAACCTCATGGGGGATGCCAAGCCGGGCTGCTGCTGCCCCGGCTGCCGCCGCCTCATCCGCCGAGCCCGTACGCAGCCCGTGATCGACGGTTGCCGCGAAAAGCTCTACCTCTCCATCCCCGAAACACTCATGCAGCAGGTGCAGGAGGGCCATCGAATCACCACCGCCGGAGAGCGCGATTCCCAGCCTGGCGGGCAGAGCAGAACGGAACTGGCTGCGCACCAGAGCAGGGATATCCCGCCCGGCCGGTGTCAAGAACAGCCCAGCTTGGCCATCTCGGCCCTGGCCTCTTCTTCCGGCCCCGTGCCTGGGAACCGCACGCCGACCTCGGACAGCGTCACGCAGGCCTGATCGGTCTGGCCCAGGCGGCCCAATGCGGCGCCGAGCTCAAACAGCGCCTTGGGCGCCACCGGGCCGGAGGAATTGCCGCTGAAGGCCGCCAGGTAGGCCCGGGCCGCCTCACGGGTGTCGCCCAGCCCGTCCAGCGCCTTGCCGCGGCTGAATTCCGCGGCCGCCGCCAGCGGGCTGCCCGGATAGGCCTGATTGAATGCAGCAAGCTTCTCTGCCGCTTCCTGGTACTGGCCTTCCGCCAGCAGCTTCTCGGCAGCATCGAAATCCGCCTGCTCGCCAATCGCCAGCTCACCGCCCGTGGTGCCGCCATCCTCCCCTTGCGGGGCTGCTGCCACCGCGGCCGGCAGCTCGCCGCCGCCCAGGGTCGTGGTCTCGCCCAAAGCGCCAACGTCGCCGCCTTCCAGCTCGACCAGGCGGAATTCCAGGTCACCGATCCGGTTGGTGCCATCGGCCACAATCCGGTCGATCCGGTGGCCCAGTTCCTCGGTCTGCAGGGTCAGCCGCTGCAGCTCGCTTTCAATAGCGGCGACGCGGTCCAGCACCGTATTGCCGGAGACATCCACGGAAGGAGCCCCGGTGGTCGACAGCTCGCGCTTGAGCCGCTGAACTTCCACATGCAGAACCGTCAGCTCCTGGCGGATGTCCGCCAGGGTCTGCTGGTCCTGCGCCGCCAGCGGCAGCGGCATCAGCATCACGGAGGCCAGGAGCGCGGTGCGCAGACGTTTCATGCCGTTACCCCGTCAGGCCGCCTGCCAGCACGGTGACTGCGCGGCGGTTCTTGGAATAGCAGGTCTCGTCCGAGCAGATCTCCAGCGGGCGTTCCTTGCCATAGCTCACCACCTTGATGCGGCTGCCGGCAATGCCCTGCGAGATCAGGTATTCGCGGGCGGCATTGGCGCGCTTCGCACCCAGGCCAAGGTTGTACTCCCGGGTGCCCTGCTCGTCCGCGTGGCCCTCGATGGTGACCGCATAGTCAGCGTTCTGCGACAGCCAGCGCGCCTGGCCCTGCAAGGTGGCCTGGGCTGCGGGCGACAGCGTGTGCTGGTCAACCGCAAACAGGACCCGGTCGCCCACGGACTGCTGGAAGTAAGCCGGGCTGGCCGGATCCAGTGCCCCGGCACCAGCGCCCGCACCTGCGCCGCCAGCCCCGCCGGCACCGTTCAGATCGTCGTTCCAGCGGTTGTTGCTGCAGGCTGCCAGCCCCAGCACGGCCACCGCCGCTATTGTCAATTTCAAACCGCTCATGATGTCTGCCTATCCCTTTGCGTTTCTTGCCCGGACGTTATCACAAGCCCGGGTCTGGTTCTATGCGGGTATCCCCGCCTTAACGGCCCTGTTACCGCTGCGTTTATTTCTGCAACGGCGACCACGACGGGTCCGAAGCCCCGTCCGGCGTCCGGACCGGTTTCAGGTTGCGGCCGGTGATATCCACCGAATACAGCAGCGCCCGCCCGGTGCTGCCCTGGCTTTCGCGGGTGAACATGATCACCCGGCCATTGGGCGCCCAGGTCGGCCCTTCATCCAGGAAGGAGGCGGTCAGCAGCCGTTCCTCGCTGCCGTCGGTGCGCATCACGCCGATATGGAACCGGCCCTTGTTCTGCTTGGTGAAGGCAACCATGTCGCCGCGCGGCGACCACACCGGGGTGCCATAACGGCCCTGCCCGAAACTGATCCGCCGCGCCTCGCCGCCGCCTGCCGGCATCACATACAGCTGCTGGCTGCCGGAGCGGTCGCTTTCGAACACGATCTGGCTGCCATCGGGCGAGAACGACGGCGCCGTCTCGATCGAGGGCGCCGAGGTCAGCCGGGACTTGGCCCCGGTTTCGATATCCATCGAATAGAGGTCGGTATTGCCGCCCTGGGTCTGCGAATAGACCACTGTGCGCCCGTCCGGCGCAAACCGCGGCGCAAAGCTCATGGTGCCGTCCCCGCTGGACAGCACCTTGCGTTGCACCTGGCCCACATCCAGCACGTGGATCTGCGGGAAGCCGCTTTCATAGCTGGTATAAAGCACCCGGTCGCCGGTGGGCGAAAACCGCGGCGCCAGAACGATGGAGGCGCTGTTGGTCAGATACTGCACATTGGCGCCATCGTAATCCATCACCGCCAGCCGCTTGCGGCGGTCGTTCTTCGGCCCGCTTTCGGAGACATAGACCACCCGGCTGTCGAAATAGCCGCTCTCGCCGGTGATCTCGCTGTAGATGGCATCCGCCACCTTATGCGCCATCCGCCGCCAGCCGTCAGCGGTGCCGGTGAACTGCAGCGCGGTTTCCAGCTCCTTTTCCGCAAACACGTCATAGCCGCGGAACCGCACCGTCAGCTGGTTGCCGGCGACGCTGACCGCGCCGGTGATCAGCGCCTGGGCGTTCACCGCCTTCCAGTCGGCAAACTTCACCGGGGCGTCAAACACCGCCACCTTGGAGATATGGGCGCTGGCAGGCACCTCCCGGAACAGCCCGGTGCCGCTGAGGTCGGACGCGACGACCCGCGCGATTTCGGTGGCATATTCCGCGGCTGCCGGGGTTTCCGGCACGAAATCCGGCACCGCATAGGGCAAGGGCTCGATCACGCCCTGGTCGATTTCGATGCGGAGCGGGCCGCTCTGCGCCGCCGCTGCATCCGCCCCGGCCAGCGCCGATGTGCCGATCAGGAGAGCTGCCAGAAAATTCCTCATTTGATCCGCATCCTTTCAGGATTGAATGTCATCTCAATATCGCGCCATTGCGCGTATTTTTCAGCCGGCAGCTGAAATCCCCTGGCGCCGCAGCGGATAATCGCCCGCCGGGCCGCGTCAAAGGCCTGCTGCGCCGCCGAGGACGCACCGCCGGTGCTGGACAGCATCCGGATCGAGCCGGTGTCCGGCTTGCCGTCCTGCGCCAGCGACACCGCGACAACCACGGTGGTTTTCAGCGCATCGGTCGACAAGGAACCGACGTTCCAGCACTGCGACACCGCCACCCGCAGGGCATCCTTTTCGCCGAGCGTCAGCGGCGGGCCGGACGGTTCCGGCGCCTCCACATCGGCACCGCCCGCCAGAGCCTCGGCCAGCGCGTCTTGCACAGCCGACGCTGTGTCAGCAGGCTCGGGTTCCGAAGGCTGCGCGGCTTCGGTGACCTGCGGTTCCGGTTCCGGCTGCGGCCTTGCCGGGCGGGTCACGGGACGTTTGGACACGGCTGGTGCAGCAGAGGCCGCGACGTCTTCGCCCTCGTTCTCCTCGGTGACGATCCGGTCGCTGGCAGCCTCGCGCGCGGTGGCCTCCTGCACCTCCTGCTCGGTCTCGGCACCCTGTTCCGGCGCGACCTCAGGCTGTACGACATCGTCGATCCGCGTGTCCGGCTCCGGCGGCGCCACAGGCTCCGGCGCCACCCGGTCTACCGGGCGCGGCGCGGCATCCGGCCTGACCTGCGGCACCAGCGAGGCGATTTCAGGCTCTTCCGACGCTGCCGGAGGCGTGTCCGGCACATCAGGCTCAGGCTGCGCATCAGGCAGCTCTGCCACCTGCGGGTCGGGCTCAGCCGGAGCGACCGGCTCGGGCCGGGTGATTTCCGGTTCCGGATCCGGCTGCGGCGCAGGCTCCGGTGCAGGCTGCACCTCAGCCGGCTCGTTCAGCGGCGCGGGCTCCGGCGCGACCTGCGGCGCCTGGCGCTGCTGGCTCAGTTTCTCGAACTCCTCGGAGGAGATCAGCGCCACCTGCTGCACGTTGGACGGCAAGGGTTCGGACGGGAACCAGGCGCCAAAGACAACCCATCCCATCAGCAATCCGTGTCCGGCAAGAGAGATCTTGGTTCCGGTCTGCACCGTCCGCGTCCCCGCTTACTGCCCCGTGCCCTGTGCCTGCCGCCCGTCCAAGGCCGGGCCGCCGGTATCGGTGACCAGCCCCACATTGGAAAAGCCGCCCGCATTGAGCGCGCCCATCACCTGCATCACATCGGCATAGGCAATCTTGCCGTCCGCGCGCAGGAACACCCGGTCCGAGGACCGCTCCGCCGCAATCGCCCGCAGCTTGGGCACCAGTTCGTCACGCGCCACCGGGGTGGTCTGGATCTCCACCCCGCCTTCGGCGGTCATGGTCACGGTCAGCGGTTCTTCCTCGTCGCCCGGCAGCGCGCCCGCTGCGGTCTTGGGCAGCTCCACCGGCACGCCGACGGTCATCAAGGGCGCTGCCACCATGAAGATGATCAGCAGCACCAGCATGACGTCGACAAACGGCGTGACGTTGATTTCCGACATCGGCCGGCCGCGGCGGCGGCGGCGGCCCCGGCGGCGGTCGCCGCCTCCCTGCGGCTGCTGGACTGCGGCCCCCATGGCTCAGGAATCCAGCTGGCGGCTGAGGATGGTGGCAAACTCATCGGCGAAGGCTTCATAGCCGCCGATGATGCGGTCGCTGTCCGCGCTCAGCTTGTTGTAGAACACCACGGCCGGGATCGCTGCCAGCAGGCCCAGGCCGGTCGCCATCAGCGCCTCGGCAATGCCCGGCGCCACAACGGCCAGGTTGGTGTTCTGCTGCTCCGCAATCTCGATGAAGGCGGTCATGATGCCCCAGACGGTGCCGAACAGCCCGACGAAAGGCGCGGTGGAGCCGACGGTCGCCAGCACCGACAAGCCGCTCTGCAGCCCTTCGGTCTCCTTGGCGATGGCCACATCCATGGACCGGTCGATGCGCGCCTGCGCACCAGGGATCAGCCCGCCATCGCTGCGGTGGCTGCGCCGCCATTCGCTCATGCCCGCAGAGAAGATCCGCGCCGCCTGGCCGGACGGGTCCGCACCCAGCCGCTCGAACAGCTCATCCAGCGGATTGCCCGACCAGAAGGCCCGGTCAAAGGCGTCCGCTTCGCGGCGGGCCTTGCGGTAGTTGATCATCTTCTGAATGATGATGCCCCAGGACCAGATCGAGGCCCCCACCAGCATCAGCATCACCAGTTTCACGGTCACGGTGGCCCGCGCGAAAAGGCCCCACATGGAGAAATCAATCTCCTGCGCCAGCGCCAGAGTTTCTGCTTCCATTAGCCTGCTCTATAGATATCCCGGCCGTTTATCCGGCCTTATTTGGCAAGACGCTAGCGCAGATCAATGGCAAAGGCCAACAAAACAGGCGGTTCAGCGCCAAATGTTACCGCAATGCGCGAATCTCTGCCGGCAGCCGCGCCGGTTTGCCGCCCGTGGTGATGCAGACGATGGTGACCTGGGCCCGGAACAGCGGCTGGCCATCCCGCGTGACCTCCTGACTCAGCACCATCCGGGCAGGTGTCACATTCTGCATGGAGGTGTTGACCAGCAGTTCCTCGTCGAATTTTGCAGGCGCCAGGTAATCCGCCTCGATCCGGCGCACCACGTAGATCAGCCCACCCTCGCGCATGGCGTTCTGATCCACCCCGATGCCGCGCACCCAGTCGCTGCGGGCGCGCTCGATGAAGCGCAGGTAATTGGCGTGATAGACAATCCCGCCCATGTCGGTGTCCTCGTAATAGACCCGGACGGGGAATTGGTGGTTCATTGCCTGCCCTCCTGCTTTTGCCTGCGCACCCTATGGACGGCGCCCTACCGCTGCAAGCGGCTCACCCCTCCAGCGGATACTCCGCCAGCATGTCATACCGCGCGCCATCCGGTGCCAGGGTCGACTGGAACAGAGCAAATCGCTCCACTTCGCAGTCCAGCCGGAAGCCCGCTGCCCCCGCCAGAAACTGCGCGATCTTCTCCACCTGCCCCGCCTCCAGATGCCGGGGAAACCGCGCCAGCGTCACATGCGGGCGGAAGCGCTCGCGCGGCAGATCAATCCCGGCAGAACGGCAGGCGCCGCGGACACGGTCACGCAGATGGGCCAGCTCCGGTGTCTTCTGCACCTCTGCAGCCAGCACCCGGGGCCGCTTGCCGCCAAAGGTGTCCAGCCCGTGGAAAGACAACTGCAGTGGGGCAGCGCTGATCTCTGACAACCCCTGATGCAGCCCCTGCAGCACCGTCTCCGGCTGATCGTCGAGGAAAGCCAGTGTCAGGTGCATGTTCTCCGCCGCCACATGCCGCCCGACAGTCAGCCCCTCCTGCACGCGTTCCAGCGTGTCGAGGGCTGCATCGGGCAGCGGCAGGCCGGCGAAGGACCGCATCAGGACTGCGGCTGGTCCGGGGCCGGCGCCTGCAGGCGGGCAAACAGGCGCAGGGCGTGGGACTTGTCCCCGGCCGACACCGGCATCATCCGGTCATAGGCCGCGGCAATGACCCCGGCGATCTCGGGGCGCAGGATGGTGGCGCCGGTCTCCGGCAGCACCGCCAGCGGAGAAGCCTCGGCAAAAGCGGTGTCGCCCCACATCAGCGCCACCTGCACCGTCTGGGTCAGCGCCAGGGTCTCGGCGGGCATCTGCGCCATCGCGCCTTGCATCCGCAGGAACACAAACGCCGCCTTGATACCGCCCTGATCGTCAAAGCGGAACGCACGGTACTGGCTGGCGTCCGCATCCTTCAGCCGGGCGACCAGCGGTGCTAGGCCCGGGATCAGCCGGTCCAGGTCCGGCACCGCCAAAAGCTCATCCCAGTCGCGGAAGAAGAAGAACATCAGGTTGGAGCCCAGCTCCGGGTCGGTCTCTGCCATCTGGTGGCCCGCAAGGGTCATCACCGCCTCCAGCGCGCCCTTGATGGTCTTCAGCGTTTCATCCTGCACCCCGAACACGATCGGCGCCACCGGCCGCCCCCAGCGGGCAAAGGCATAAGAGCCGTCGTTGCGGGTGAACAGGGCTTCGATCTGCTCCGGCGTCAGGTCTGGCAGCTGGGCGGTCATATGCGTCTCCTTCGTCTTGCCCCGTCTATGCCGTTTGCGCCGGACGGCGGCAAGGGGGGCTCCCGCGCCTGTCCGGCCTCCTGGCTGCGCCAGGCCGCCGGCAGCAGCCTTGGGCCCGGCGCCGCTGACGCGGCGCGACGCATTGCGCAACCGCGCCCTGCATAGGCCCCCAGCTTGCCGCTCACCCACCTCTTCCTCTTGGTGGAAATACCCCTGAGGGAGGCTGCGCCGCGCGCCAGCGCGGCGCCACGCCCAACGGGTGCGGGCGCATCACAGATGCGCCTGCGGCGGGCGGGAGCACCTGGGGGGGCCGTTTCACCGCCCGTTTATAGGTCAGCACATCTGCCGCAATGTTTCGCGCGCGAAACATTCGGACAGCAAGACTGACACAACTTATAGTGGTTCCCAGCAGTCTTACCCGAACAGGTCGTTCTGGCTGCGCGGCGGCGCGATTCCGAGGTGAGTCCAGGCCTTCTGCGCCAGCATCCGCCCGCGCGGCGTGCGCTGGATCAGCCCTTGCTGCAAGAGATAGGGTTCGATCACTTCCTCCAGCGCGTCGCGGCTTTCGCTGAGGGCTGCCGAGATCGTCTCGATCCCCACCGGCCCGCCGCCGTAATTTTCGGCGATCAGCTTCAAGTAGCGCCGGTCGGCCCCGTCCAGCCCCAACTGGTCCACCCCAAGGCGGGTAAGTGCGCCGTCGGCCAGCTCGCGGGTGATCTTTCCATCGCCCTCGACAACCGCAAAGTCTACCACGCGGCGCAGGAGCCGCCCGGCGATCCTCGGGGTTCCGCGGGCGCGCCGCGCGATCTCGCGGGCGCCCTGATCATCGGCCGGCGCGCCGAGCTTGCGGGCGTTGCGGCTGACGATTTCGAACAGCTCATCCACCGTATAGAATTGCAGCCGGGTCGGGATGCCGAACCGGTCGCGCAGCGGCGTGGTCAGCAGGCCCATGCGGGTGGTGGCGCCCACCAGGGTAAAGGGCTGCAGCTCGATCCGGACGGTGCGCGCCGCGGGGCCTTCACCGATCACAAGGTCCAGCTCGAAATCCTCCATCGCCGGGTACAGCACTTCCTCCACCGCCGGGTTCAGCCGGTGGATCTCGTCGATGAACAGCACATCGCGGGCTTCGAGGTTGGTGAGGATCGCCGCCAGGTCCCCCGCCTTGGCCAGCACCGGGCCGGAGGTCATGCGGAAGTTCACCCCCAGCTCGCGGGCAACGATCTGCGCGAGTGTAGTTTTGCCAAGGCCGGGAGGGCCGTGGAACAGCGTGTGGTCCATCGCCTCGCCGCGGCGGCGGGCGGACTCAATAAAGACGCGCAGGTTGGCGCGGGCTTCGGCCTGGCCGATGAACTCGCCAAGGCCTTGCGGGCGCAGGGCGCGGTCGTTGTCCTCGGGCAGCGGCTCGGGGCGCAGGGCGGGGTCGGCGTCAATCATTTCAATGTTTCCGCAATTAGAGGGAACGCGGTTAGGGCAGCGCCCGTCCCGGCGGGGCAGGAAGCGAAGCGCCCGCCCCGTGGGGGGCGGGACGGGCGCTGCCCGGCCTCTCGGCCGGGCGGAACATTCGATATCCGCAACAATTTACATCATCCCTTCGGCGCCAGCAGACGCAGCGCCGCACGGATCAGCTCCGGCTCATCCGCATCCGGATAGGTCGCGGCGGCCTCTGCCACCGCAGCGGCCGCATCCGAGGGACCATAGCCCAGGTTGCCCAAGGCCGACAGCGCCCCGGCGGAGGCCGCGGCCGCGCCGCTTGGTTTCTTGGGCGGTGCCTTGCGAGCGGGTTTCGCGGCAGGCGCAGGGTCTGCGTCCTCGATCACCTCCAGCCCAGGCCCGTCCATCGCGTCCACCACAGTGCCGCCCATCGCCATCACGCCCGGTGCCTTGTCCTTGAGGTCCAGCACGATACGCTGCGCGGTCTTGGGGCCGACGCCCTTGGCCGCCTTGACCGAGGCCCAATCCCCGAGCGCAATCGCCCGGCTCACGCCGTCCGGCCCCAGCGCACCCAGGATGGCCAGCGAGACCTTGGCCCCAACCCCTTGCACCGAGGTCAGCAGGCGGTGCCACTCCTTCTCCACCAGCGAGGTGAAGCCATAAAGCTGCATCAGGTCCTCACGCACCACCATGTCGGTGTAAAGCGCCACCGGATCACCCGGCCCGGGCAGCGCCGCCATGGTGCGGTCGGAGCAATAGACGATATAACCGACGCCGCGCACGTCGATCAGCACGTGATCCTGCGCCCGGTAATCGAGACGTCCCGTCAGCTTGCCGATCATGCGCGTTTCTCCTTCAGCTGCCGCTGCTGCGTGCCCCCGTAATAGGCGTGGCAGATGGCAATCGCCAGCGCATCCGCGGCATCGGCGTTTTTCGGCAGGCAGCCCGGCAGCTGCAGCTTGACCATATGGATGATCTGCTCCTTCTCGGCGTGGCCAACGCCAACCACCGTCTTCTTGACCCGGTTGGGGGCGTATTCCCCTACCGTCAGGCCTGCCTTGGCCAGCGTCAGCAGCGCCACTCCCCGGGCCTGGCCCAGTTTCAGCGTGCCCGCGCCGTCCTTGTTCACAAAGGTCTGTTCGATCGCCGCCTGGTCCGGGGCATAGGCCTCGATGATCTCGGAAACCTGGTTGTGCAGCGACAGCAGGCGCTCGCCCAGATCATCGCCGTCGGAGGTGCAGACACCATTGGCAACATGGCTCAGCCGGGTGCCGCGCGATTCGATCACACCCCATCCAAGGTTCCGCAACCCCGGATCAATTCCCAAAATCCGCATGATGTGCCCGGTCCCTGCCCGCTCGTTCAAATTTATTTTCCCAACGGCTAGCACAAAACGCGAACATGTCCAATTGCTTTCCCGCACCCGAAAGCTGCAAGGCAGCACGGAAGAAGTCTGAAACCGACCCTCCGCAGTGGCGGGAGCGACATTTTCAGCCGGTTTCATCAACCGGGAGGAACGCCCTTGTTTATAAGGGTTTAAGCTATGCACAAACTGCATATGACACATGCAAATTCGGGCCTTGCTGCGTTTATTTTTCACCACTAGATGCCCGCCATCGCAACAACGCGACGACAGCCAACACCAGATCAGAGGACAAGGATATGGCCGCTTTCGACACCACCCGCACCACCTATGGTTCCACCGGCCTGTTTGGCCGCTTTGGCGATCTGGTTGCCAGCGCTGCCGGCGCATTCGCCGCCTGGAACGACGCCCGCGCAACCCGCAACGCCCTGTCGGGCCTGTCCGACCGCGAGCTGGCCGACATCGGCATGTGCCGCGGTGACATCGAAACCGTTGCCAAGGGCAAAGCCGTTTTCTGAGACCCCTTTTTCAGCCCTGTCTCCTCCCTCGGGGCGAATAAGGAAACGCCGCGGACCTGAACAGGCCGCGGCGTTTTTGTTGCTTGCCTTTCCCCGGCGGGCCGGCCCGCGCGGACTGGCACAGAAAAAGGCCGCCGGCTCACCCGCCGACGGCCTTTCTGCCCCCCTGCGCCGGCTGACGTCAGCGCAGAACGGGCCCGATCTTCTGTGCGACAAATACCGATACCGGATCGGCCTGCATGATGAAGGCGCCGGCGCGTTCGAGCCCGCTGCCCCCGGCAAGTGTCTGCACCCGTTCGTCATAGCTGCCAAAGCCAAGGGCGGCCATCAGGAAGCCCTTGAACAGCAGAAAGGCCGCTGTGAAGAAAATCAAAGTGCGCGCAGAGATCCGGGACTGCACCCGGTGCGGCTTCACCACCAGCAGCCCGTCCGGCCGCAGCTTTGCAGTATAGCCTCCAGACATGGCTTCATGATTGCGGTTGATCTGCTTCAAACGCGCCTGGAACTGATCACGATGTTCGCCCATTACGAACCTCCGAACTGGCCCCCACCAGCGGATGGCCCATTATTGGCTCGAAATGCGGCGGAAATGCGGCGAACCCCTAAAATTCGCCGCAAACTTAAATTAATCAGCCCGCTTTACGCAGAAGTAACGTTGTCCATTCACCAATTTCCTCCCGGCGCTCAAGATTGATGCCGTTCTGAGCATAAACCTCGGCCACGCCATCGGCCTGCTCGTTCAGGATACCGGAGAGAATCGCATAGCCGCCGGGGCGCAGATTCGCCGCCAGATCGGGGGCCAATGCCACCAGCGGGCCTTTCAGAATATTGGCGAAGATGAGGTCATAGGGCGCCTGTGCCTGCAGATCCGGGTGATCGAAACCGGCCGCCTCCAGACAGGTGACCTGGCCTTCCATGCCGTTGGCCTTGAGATTGGCCTCGGCGACGTCCACCGCGACTTCGTCAATGTCGCTGGCCAGAATGGCGCCGTCCCAGACCCGCGCGGCTGCCATCGCCAGCACCGCGGTGCCGCAACCGATATCCGCCACTTTTTCGCCGCGAAAGCCCTGATCCAGCAGGTGATCAAGCGCCTTGAGGCAGCCCAGGGTGGTTCCGTGGTGGCCGGTGCCGAATGCCATTGCCGCCTCGATCAGCAGCGGAATGCGGCCTTCCGGCAGCTTGTCCGCATCATGCGAGCCGTAGACAAAGAAGCGGCCTGCCTCGACCGGCGCCAGTTCGCGGCGCACATGGGCGACCCAATCTGTTTCCGGCACTTCGGAGACGACGAAGGGCTTGGCGCCGTACATGGTTTCCAGCAGCGCAAGCCCCGCCTCATCCGGCGCTTCGGTGAAATAGCCGCCAACCTCCCACAGGCCGGAGCCGTCTTCCATTTCAAAGACGCCGACACCGGTCGGTTCCGGGATCAGACGCTCCATGGCGTCGCCCAGCGCTTCGGCCTGGGCTTTTCCGGTGAGCGTGGTGAGGGCGGTGAAGGTGGGCATGGCGTCTCTCCTGAAACTGTTGGCAAGCGCCTAGGCCGCCACGCGCCCCGCGTCAAGCTCCCGCCTGGCTGCAAGCCAGGCAGCGCCCGCGCTCACAGTGTGTGCGGGCGCTCGCCCCGCGGCTGGCGCCACGGAGCTGATGGGTCATTCGGCCGGCGCGGGGCGTGCGTATTTGCTGAAAATGGTCTCGTTGCCGGGCTCCGGATGGCGCGGGATCAAGAGCGACAGGGACAGCGACACCAGCGCCATGCCCGCCGCCAGGGCAAAGACCATGCCCGGCGAATAGACCCACAAAAGCCCCAGCAGCACCGGCAGGAACACTGCCGCGATGTGGTTGATGGTAAAGGCCACGGCGGCGGTGGGGGCAATGTCGCCCGGGTCGGCGATCTTCTGGAAATAGGTCTTGAGCGCCAGCGCCAGGGCAAACAGCACATGGTCCACCACATAGAGCACCGCGGCGATCACCACCCCCCAGCCAAACCAGTAGATCCCGCCATAAGCTGCAAAGACGGTGGCCAGACCGGCGTATTCGAAAATCAGCGTGCGCCGCTCACCGAACATGGCCACAGCCTTGCCCAGCATCGGCGCCACGGTCATGTTGATCACCAGGTTGATCAGGTAGAGCCCGGTCAGCTCATGCACCTCGAAGCCGAATTTCTCCACCATCATGAAGCCGGCGAAGACCACAAAGATCTGCCGCCGCGCGCCGGCCATGAATTGCAGCGCGTAGTAAAGCCAGTAGCGCTTGCGCAGGATCAGCTTCTTGGTCTGCGGATGCGGGGCATCGAACTGCGGATAGGCAAACAGCGCAAAGAGCGCAATCAGCGCCGTCGCCCCGCCCGCGGCCAGGAACACCGTGTTGTAGGCCAGGTCGAACCGGTCCCAGGTCAGCACGATGAGGCCATAGACCACCAGCGTCGCAGCCGAGCCCGCCGCCACCAGCCAGCCCAGCGTCTGCGGCGCCTTTTCCTTGGGCAGCCATTGCAGCTGCAGCGACTGGTTCGCCGTCTCGTAATAGTGAAAGCCGATCGAGCTCATCAGCGTAACCATCAGCAGGCCGCCCAGCGACGGGAACCAGGCCGTGACTGCGGTCGCCACCCCCAGCAGCACCAGCGAAATCAGCCCCAGCACCTGCTCGCGTATGAACAGGATGACGGCGATCACCCCCACGGCCAGGAAACCCGGGATTTCCCGCACCGTGTGCAGGAGGCCGATATCGGCCCCGTCGAAATTCACCGCCTCGATCACGAAGTTGTTGAGCAGCGCGCTCCAGGCGTTGAAGGCAATCGGCATCGCCAGCGCCATCAGGAACAGGAGCGTCACGGGGCGGCGCCAGAACGGGAGGCCTTGCGCCTCATGCAGGGGCATCGGTTTGAACATGCATTGGATGTACGCCTCTGGGGCCGGTTTGGCGAGAGGCAACAAGCGCTTGCACATGCACCTTCGCACCAGCGCGCAGAAGCGCCCCGCCGCCCCTTGCCTGATCTGCATCAAGGCACACCCCTCCCTCACGTCATATGCAAACATGTGAATTTGGAGGGTTGAGATGGATCTGGTTCCCCTGGTTGAGCGTATCGGCGAGGCACCCGCGGCGGCGCTGCTGGGCCTTGTTACGGGCATCGTGTTTGGCGTCGCGGCCCAGCGGTCGAGGTTCTGCCTGCGTGCCGCCACGGTGGAGTTCGCCGGCGGGCGGCTTGGGGACAAGGTGGCGGTCTGGCTCCTGACCTTCTCCACCGCGGTGGTCTGGGTGCAGGCGGCGCAGTTGCTGGGGCTGATGGAAAGCGCCGATGCCCGGATGATGGCGGTTCCGGGCAGCTGGTCCGGCGCCATCCTCGGCGGGCTGATGTTCGGCTGCGGCATGGTGCTGGCGCGGGGCTGCTCGGGGCGGCTCTTGGTGCTGGCGGCCACCGGCAACCTGCGCTCGGTGGTGTCCGGCCTGATCTTTGCGGTGGTGGCGCAGATGAGCCTATCCGGCCTGCTGTCGCCCGCGCGCGACTGGCTGGCCCGGCTCTGGATCACCGAAGGCGGCCGCAATCTGGACCTGCTGGCCGCCCTTGGCCTGCCGCAAGCGGGCGGGCTGCTGCTGGGGCTGGCCACGGCAGCGCTGGCCCTGGTGCTGGCGCGCCGCAACCGGATTGGCGCAGCGCGGCTGGTCTTTGCCTCCGGCGTGGGCTTTGCCGTCGCACTCGGCTGGGTGCTGACCTATGCGCTGAGCCAAGTGGCCTTTGACCCGGTGCAGATCGAAAGCGCAACTTTCACCGGACCGTCCGCCCACACCCTGATGTTCTTCCTGGACCGGGAGGCGGTTCTGGAGTTCGACATCGGACTGGTGCCCGGCGTGTTCATCGGCGCCATGCTGGCCGCCGCGCTGGCCGGAGAGATGAAGCTGCAGGCCTTTGATGACGCCGCCACTATGCGCAAGGCAATGACTGGTGCGGCGCTGATGGGGTTTGGCGGCATGCTGGCCGGCGGCTGCGCCATCGGCGCCGGGGTCACCGGCGGGTCAATTTTTGTTGGCACCGCCTGGGCGGCACTGTTCTTCATGTGGATCGGGGCAGTTACCACCAGCATCCTGACCGGCACACCAGCCAAAGCCGCAGCGGCCTGAGCCGGTGTCTCCTGCGAGGCTCTGCCTCGCGCTCCGGGATATTTTCAGCCAGAAGAATACAGGATCGGTTCTTCTTCTGGCTGAAAGTATCCCGGGGGAGGCCCGCAGGGGCCGGGGGCAGAGCCCCTTCTCCGTGGATCTAAAAGAAACTCTGCGGGTCGATATCGACGCTCAGCCGCAGCTCCCCCTTCAGCCGTAGCGGGGCAATCCAGCGGGCGATGGCGTCTTGCAGCGGCACGCCCTTGGCGGCCTTGACCAGAAGCCGCACCCGGTGGCGGCCGCGGACCCGGGCAATGGGCGCTGGCGCCGGGCCGAACAACTGGGCGCCGATCTGGCGCAGCGGGCCGTCGTTGCGGGCCATCGCGCTGCCGAGGTCAAAGACAGCTGCCAGATCCGGGCCCGACAGGATGATCCCGGCCATCCGGCCATAGGGTGGCACGCCTGCCGCCTGGCGCTCGGCGGCTTCGGCCTTCCAGAAGCTTTCCTCATCCCCCGACAGGATCGCGCGGATCACCGGGTGTTCGGGCTGGAAGGTCTGCATCAGCGCCTCGCCCGGCCGTTCGGCACGGCCTGCCCGGCCCGCCACCTGGCGCATCAGCTGAAAGGTCCGCTCTGCCGCGCGCAGGTCGGAGCCCTGCAGGCCGAGGTCGGCGTCGATCACCCCCACCAGCGTCAGCAGCGGGAAGTTGTGGCCCTTGGCCACCAGCTGGGTACCGAGGATGATGTCGGCCTCGCCTGCCGCGATCTCCTCGATCCGCTGTTTCAGGGCGCGGGCAGAGCCGAACAGGTCGGAACTCAGCACCGCGATGCGGGCCTCCGGAAACAGGGTGGTGGCTTCTTCGGCCAGCCGTTCGATGCCGGGGCCGACGGGGGCCATCTTGCCCTCCACCTCACAGGAGGGGCAGGCCTCCGGCACCGGCTTGGTCTCGCCGCACTGGTGGCACATCAGCCGCTTCATGAAGCGGTGCTCAACCATCCGCGCGTCGCAATGGTCGCAAGCCACCTGCGCCCCGCAGGCGCGGCAGATAGTGACCGGGGCAAAGCCGCGGCGGTTCAGGAACAAGAGCGACTGCTCGCCGCGCTCCATCCTGAGTTTCATCGCCTGCTTCAGGGTGGGTGAGATCCAGGTGGAGGGCAGAAGATCCTCGGACCGCATATCCACCGCGCGCATGTCCGGCAGCACCGAAGCACCGAAGCGGGAGGTGAGATCCAGCCGCTTGTACTTGCCGGCCTCTGCATTGGCCCAGGTCTCGAGGCTTGGCGTGGCGGAGGCCAGCACCACCTGCGCCGAACACATGGCCGCGCGCAGCACCGCCATGTCGCGGGCATTGTAGAGCACGCCGTCCTCCTGCTTGTAGGAGGTGTCGTGCTCCTCATCGACGATAATCAGGCCCAGGTCGCGGAACGGCAGAAACAGCGCCGAGCGGGCGCCGATCACTAGCTGCGCCGCGCCCTGCCCGACCATCTTCCAAACGCGGCGGCGCTCGGTCATGGTGGCGCCGGAGTGCCACTCAGCCGGTTTGGCGCCAAAGCGCGCTTCAACGCGGGTCAGGAACTCGGCCGTCAGGGCAATCTCCGGCAGCAGCACAAGGGCCTGCCGCCCGGCGCGCAGGGCGGCGGCGACGGCCTCCAGGTACACCTCGGTCTTGCCGGAGCCGGTGACGCCTTTCAGCAGCGTTGTGCCATAGCGCCCGCTGTGGACGCCTTCGGCCAGCACGGCGGCAGCCTTGGCCTGGTCCTCGGTCAGCTGCTTGGAGGGCAGTTCCGGGTCCAGATGCGGATAGGGCAGATCGCGGGGCGCCTCCTCCTCACGCAGGACGCCCTGTTTCACCAGCCCCTTCACCACCGAGGGTGTCACATCGGCCATATCCGCCAGCTCGCGCGGAGTGAAGGCAAGGCCGCCGTACTCCTCCAGCACCTCCAGCACGCGGCTGCGGGCGTCGGTCATCCGGTCGGGCACGCCCTCGCCCCGGCGCAGGATCTTGCGCATCGAGGGCGGGTCGCTAAGGCCCGGCGCTCGGGTGGCCAGACGCAGCATCGCGGGCATCGGGGTCAGGGTGTAATCGGCGGCCTTGCCGAGGAACTGGCGCATCTCTGTGCGCATCGGCGCCACATCCAGAACCCGGATCACCGACCGCAGCTTGGCCGAATCGAAATCGCCCGCGCCCGCCCCCCAGACCACGCCCAGCACCTTGCGCGGCCCTAAAGGCACCTCGACGTAGGCGCCCAGGTAGCAGCCGCCCTCCGGCGCGCGGTAATCCAGAAGCCGGTCAAGGGGTTGCGTGGTCAGAACCCCAACCCGTTCACCTGCCTGAAAGAACTCCTGCCCGCTCATGCTGCTGCCCATGTTGCCGCCCGTATATCCATGAGGTAAAGGCTGGGGCGACCGAGGCCAACCCATCCAAAGGACTGCCCCATGAAATTCTTCGTAGATACCGCCGAGATCGACGCGATTGCCGAGCTGAACGATCTGGGCATGGTGGACGGTGTCACCACCAACCCGTCGCTGATCAAGAAATCCGGCCGCGACATCATCGAAGTGACCAAGGAGATCTGCGACCTGGTCGACGGGCCGGTGTCGGCGGAAGTGACCGCAACCGACGCCGAGACCATGATCGCCGAAGGCCGCAAGCTGGTGGAGATCGCCGAGAACATCGCGGTGAAGGTACCGCTGACCTGGGACGGCCTGAAGGCCTGTAAAACCCTGACCGACGACGGCCACATGGTGAACGTGACCCTGTGCTTCTCCGCCAACCAGGCGCTGCTGGCGGCCAAGGCGGGCGCGACCTTCATCTCTCCGTTCATCGGGCGCCTGGACGACATCAACCTGGACGGCATGGAGCTGATCGAAGACATCCGCACCATCTATGACAACTATGGCTTCGAGACCCAGATCCTGGCCGCCTCGATCCGTTCGGTGAACCACGTGCTGGACTCGGCCCGCATCGGCGCTGACGTGATCACCGCGCCGCCCGCGGTGATCAAGGCGATGGTGAACCACCCGCTGACCGACAAGGGCCTGGATGCCTTCCTGGCCGACATCAAGGCGGCAGAGATCAAGATCCTCTGATCGCTCCGTCAGACGGTGAACTGCGAAGGGCGTCCCTAATCCGGGCGCCTTTTTCTTTGCGGGCGCGGACTGCTGCGGCGCATGTGCGCCGCGGGGGGGGGGGGGGG
>NZ_JBHUPT010000044.1:0-54946 GCF_049056525.1 Leisingera coralii
CGGCGCCGGGCATGCGCCCGGCGCCTGGCCCAACGGGAGCGGGGCATTTCACTGCACCGCGACGGGCGGGAGCCTCCCCCGCGCTGCAATTTCCGCAACGCCCGCATTTTTCCGCAGCATTGCGCAATTCCCGTGTTATACACGGGACCAAACCCGCCAGAGGTCCGGAGCCGCAAGAGTTTCACGCATGAGCAGTTCAGCCAATTTGGAAGACCAGCTGCGCGAGGCGATCCTCGCCAAACCCGACGCCGTGCTGGAGGACCAGCACCTGATGAACGCCCTGGTTGCCGCCAATGAGCGCGCGATGGGCTCCAATGTCGTCGACCTGCGCGGCATCGCGATGGAGCGGATGGCGGCCCGGCTTGACCGGCTGGAGGACACCCACCGCTCGGTGATCGCCGCCGCCTATGACAATCTGGCCGGCACCAATCTGATCCACCGCGCTGTGCTGCGGCTGCTGGAGCCGCAGGACTTCACCGCCTTCCTCGCCTGCCTGGAACAGGACATGCCGGAGATCCTGCGCGTCGATGCCCTGGCGCTGGTGCTGGAAACCGCGCAGCCCGGCGGCGCCGCGGTGGAGCGCAAATCCGGCGCCCTGAAGCTGGCAGGCCCCGGCTTCACCGAAAGCTATGCCGGCCAGCCCGGCAGCCAGCGCACCGTGACCCTGCGCCAGACACAAAGCGGCAGCCCGAGGGTCTATGGGCAGAAGGCCGAATGGATCCGCTCCGAGGCCTGCCTGATGCTGGACCTGGGCGACGGCCGCCTGCCGGGGATGCTGGTGATGGGGTCCGAAGACCCGCATCAGTTCTCGCCGATGCAAGGCACTGACCTGCTGGCCTTTTTCGGCGGCGTGTTCGAGCGCGCGATGCGCAGCTGGCTGTCATGACGATAATTTCCCCGGCCTGCCGTGATGCGCTGCAGCTCTGGCTGGAGCGGCTGGGCGGGCTGGAGGACGCCTCTGCCAACACGCTGACCGCCTACCGCGGCGATGTCACCGCCTTCCTGGCCTTCATGACCGAACATTCCGGCGGCCCGCAGGGGCTGGGCGCGCTGGCGCGGATCACCACCGCCGACATGCGCGCCTGGATGGCGTCGGAGCGCAACTCCGGCACTGGCGCCCGTTCGCTGGCGCGCAAGCTGTCGGCGGTCAAGACCTTCTACCGCTGGCTGGCACAGCGCGAAGGGTTCGAGCCGGCCGCGGTGCTCTCGGCCCGCGCCCCGAAATTCCAGAAGAAACTGCCGCGCCCGCTGGCACCGGAGGCCGCCAAGGCAGTGCTTGAGACGGTGGAGCTGCAATCGGACACGGACTGGGTGGCAGCCCGCGATGTGGCGGTGGTCACGCTGCTCTACGGCTGCGGCCTGCGGATATCCGAGGCGCTGGGGCTGAAAGGCGCCGACGCGCCGCTGCCGCCGGTGCTGCGCATCCTCGGCAAAGGCAAGAAAGAACGCGTGGTGCCGGTGCTGCCCGCTGCCCGCGATGCCGTGAACCGCTATCTGGAACTGTGCCCGCATCCGCAGGAGGCCGAGGCGCCGCTGTTCCGCGGTGTGCGCGGCGGCGCGCTGAACCCGCGCCAGATCCAGGGGGTGATGGCGAAAACCCGTGCCCAGCTTGGGCTGCCCGCCACTGCCACCCCTCATGCGCTGCGCCACAGTTTTGCCACCCACCTGCTGGAGGCAGGCGGCGATCTTCGCGCCATTCAGGAGCTTCTGGGCCATGCGTCGCTGTCGACCACCCAGGCCTACACGGCGGTGGACACCACCCATCTGATGGATGTCTACATGCGGGCCCACCCCAAGGCATGACTTGACCCGTCGCGGATTCCGGCCTCTGCTGAAGTCAGGGAGGCCCGCCAATGTCCGTTTCGAACCCGGAAAAACCCGTCTTGACCAGCACTCTCACCTGCCCCGCCTGCGGGCATCAGACCACGGAGGCGATGCCGCAGGATGCCTGCCAATGGTTCCACGAATGCCCGGGCTGCCGCACCCTGCTGCGGCCCAAGCCCGGAGACTGCTGCGTGTTCTGCTCCTACGGCACTGTCCCCTGCCCGCCGGTGCAAATGGGAAGTAGCTGCTGCGGCTGATCCCGCTTGCGCGGCCCGGGCCAGCTGGCGTGGTTCGTTAAAATGCGCGCTATTTTCCTGGGCCGCAGCAAGCCCGTGTTAAGGCTGCTCCGGCTTGATGGCAGAAACCGATCCAGAAAGGATTCTGCTATGACCAATCCCGGTTCTGCCGCCCTGTATGCCGATGGTGCCCCTGCTGCCCCTGCCCCGCCGCCCGGCGGCCAGCCGTGGGAGCGGATGGGCGATCTGCCATCCAGGGCGCCGTTCTCCTCCCCCGGCATCACCGTCCCCGCCCCCTTCGGCCACCGCATGGCGCGCATTCAGTTTACCGCGGGCACGGAATTCCGCTCAAAGCTGCATTGAACGCTTGCGGCCTGTGGGCAAATTCGCCATCAGGGACGGATGACACCTCAACTGCGCGCCCTGTCCGTTCACCTGCTCACCGCAACCGGCGCCGTGTTCGCCATGCTGGCGATGCTGGCGGCGGCGGACGGCAAGTGGAGCCTGATGTTCGTCTGGCTGGTGGTGGCCTTTGCCGTGGACGGCATCGACGGCCCGCTGGCCCGGCACTACCACGTCAAACGCTATTCGCCTGAATTCGACGGGGTGCTGCTGGACCTGATCATCGACTACCTGACCTATGTGTTCATCCCGGCCTTTGCCCTGTTCCAATCGGGGCTGATGGCCGGCTGGACCGGCTGGTTCGCGATCATCGTGATCACCTTTGGCAGCGCGATGTATTACGCCGACACCAGGATGAAGACCAAGGACAATTCCTTTTCCGGCTATCCCGGCGTGTGGAACATGCCGGTGCTGGTGATCTTTGCGCTGGAGCCCAGCCATTGGACCATTCTGGTGCTGGTGACGCTGTTGTCCATTGCCATGTTCCTGCCGCTGAAATTCATTCATCCGGTGCGCACGGCCCGCTGGCGCAAGGTCTCGCTGCCGGTGGCGCTGGCCTGGACCTTCTTCGCCGGCTGGGCCGCCTGGGTCGACTTCCACCCGGCCAGCTGGGCTCATTGGGGGCTGGTGGTCACCTCGGTCTACCTGCTGTTCGTCGGCATTGCCCAGCAGATCATTCCCGAACGCCGCCGCGCACCTTCGCACCCCTGAGGCAGCTGAAACCAGCAAGCGCTGCCCTGCTCCGGCAGCGCTCTTGCATTTTGCCATGGCGCATTCGCAAGTCTCCGAAAGTTTGAATGGAGTTTGCATTAGAACGCGGGCCCACCGGTAAGCCGGATTTAACAGGACAATGCGGAAACTGCTCCGGAACTTGCCCTTGCGGCAGCAATTGCAGGAGACAGCCATGCATTCCGTATCCGCCCCCGGACTCCCCCCAAGCGGGCTTGCCAACGCTTTGAACGCAGTGACCGGCAACAAGCAGCCCGGTCCGCCCGACCACGCCAAGGCCTGGGGCTGGCGCGCCCAGCAGGCCGAGGCTGCAGAGGCCGCCCAGTCTCCGGCAGGAGGCACATCCGGCACGGCAGAGACCGGTGAGGCAGCCCCTGCGGAAGGCGCTGAAGAAACCGCCGCCGCACCAGCACAGGAGCCACCGTCCGAAGCCGATATGGAATCGGTCATTCTGGCGCTGATAAGCGATTTCCCGGAAACCTCCGGCGCGGATACCGCACCGCTCTATGAACAGGTGAAAGCCCTGTTTGCCTGATCCCTTCCGTGCCGCCCCGCGGCGCGGACTGTTACCTGTGGGGCGACGCCCCCGCTGCTCACCAGGGCGCATTGACCCGGGGAGCCTTCAACCAGAAAGAAGCAAATGCGGATACCGGTGCCGGCCTGCAGGATCAGATCAGCAGGCTGGCGGCGCCTTCATGTTTCAAAAGCGCGACCTTGGTTTCCACCCCGCCCTGGCCGGAGAAGCCTCCCAGCCCCGTGGCGCTCAGCACCCGGTGGCAGGGAATGATCACCGGGATCGGATTGCCGCCGCAGGCATTGCCTACCGGCTGCGGAGGGGCACCCAGGTCCCTGGCAATATCGCCATAGGTGCGGGTTTCACCGAAGGGGATCGCTAGCATCGCCGCGCAGACTGCCTGCTGGAAATCAGAGCCGTCCACCTGCAGCGGCAGATCGAATTCCGTCAGCTCACCGGCGAAATAGGCGCGCAGCTGATCCAGCGCCCGGTCCAGCAATTCTGACTTCCCAGCCGCCTCTGCAGACCAGGCCAGCCGCACGATAGCGCCGTCCCGCTCCGTCACGCTGAGCGCGCCGACAGGTGTTTCAAGGCTGGCTGCAATCATCACGTTTCCCCGGCTTGGCCATCCGCCGCATCATCCTCAGGAAAGGCGCCGTCGGCAAGGCTGACCGCGCTCCGGTATCGCGCGCAGCGTTAACACCCCGTTAACCAGCCCTAAGGATTCCTCACCGAATTAGGTCAAATTATCATAAAGTGAGTCTCAAGAACGAAGTGAAGGGTAATCAAATGCTGCCTGCAGTTTCCAGCACCGCCAGCCTCTATAACGGTATCAAGCAGATGCAGGCCGCGTACCGCAAGCAGCCCGCAATCGCGGAAGCAGGCGGCCAGCCGGTGGATGCACCGTTGACCAACGGCACCACACAGGGCATGGACCGCAGCCTGCAGCGGGAACAGGCGCTGAGCGGCGCGCGCCCCGATGCCCTGACCCCGCAATATGTCGGCCCGGCCCGTGCCGCAGCCCGCACTGAATCGCTGAACCTGCAGCAGGTGCATGGCGTTGACATGGCCGCGTTCTATCAGGACCTGATGAATGGGTGCCAGGCGGGCCCCAAACCGGTCAGCGCCCTTCAAGCGGAAGCCAACTACGCCAAGGCCCGGCTCATCACTGGCTGACCGGGCCTATGCCGGCGCTGCCAGCCGGCCCCAGCCCCCTGCCATCACTTCCGCCGAAGCGCATTAACCGGCTGTTAAGTGCATTATGTTAACCTTCGCTTAAGCCTGGTTCAAAGCCACCGCGAAGGACCCGCTCTATGTTTTTGCCAGTTTCAGGAAGGGTAGATCCTGTCAAACCGAACCGCGGTCATCTGACCGCCCGTCCGGTTGTCCGTTCGGATGATCCGGACCGCAGCGAATCCGCAAACACCAGCCCGCGGGAGCAGGAGCCGGACGGCCATCCGCAGAACCCGGCCTATCCGAATGACCGCCGCAAGCACGCGGCCGGCGCCGGCCGGGAAAACACCGAAGACGCCACCGGCCTGCTGCCGGAAAACCCGGTCCTGGCAGAGCACCTGCTGCTGCAGCGCGCGGGCCATCAGGATCCGGACAGCGAGGCGGAATGCGAGGCCGCCTGCCACGGCTATGAAGCGGCCAAGACCCTGTCAGCCTGACACATCTGCCCTTACTGCAGCTGCGCCCAGAACAGCTCCAGGTGGCGCGACATGATCTCCTCGAACCGGCCGCTGCCGCGCAGTTTCTGCAGGCCCGCATTGATCCGGTAGAGATGGGTTGTGCCGCGCCAGTGGCGTTTGGAAATCACCACATGCAGGCCCTCTTCCGACAGCGGCTTCTCCAGCGGCACGACAATGTCGCGCAGGCCTTCCTTGACGATCGTGTTGGCCCCCAGGAACAGGTTGACCGCCACCGCATCCACCTTGCCCTCTGCCACCATGCGGAAGCAATCGGCCGGGGTCTTCGGCTGCACCAGCGTGATCTTGTCTTCGTCCAGCCAGCGGCGCCCGGCGCGGTTCAGGTCATGGGTGAAATAGCCGGCCGGGCGGCACAGGGTCTTGCCCTCGGCGTCCGCGTCCTCGCGGTAGTCAAAGCCGCTGTCCGCACGGGCAAACAGCATGATCGGCATTGTCATCACCGGTTCGGAGAAATGGAAATTGGCGCAGCGCTCATTGTCCGGCTCAGCCTCGCAGTCGGGCTTGAGCCAGGGGAAGCCCATGTCGAACTCCTTCTTGTCCAGCATCGGGAACAAGTGCTTGGACCAGTCGTCTTCCCAGCTGACCGAGTAGCTGACCGGCGCGGGCGCCAGTTCCAGCGCCGCATTAACCAGTTCGGTCACCATGCCCTGCCCCGGCAGGCCGCGGTCGGTGAAGGGACCGTAACCGCTGCCGGTCAGCAGCGTCAGCTCTGCCTTGTCCCGGCGCAACGGAGTGGCATCCGGCGCCGTCGCCCCGGTGACACAGGGAATGAACAGCTTGCGGCCCGGCAGCACGGTCGCGCCCGCCAGCAGTTTCTGGTTGCGGTAATAAACCAGCGTCCAGCGCTCGCGGTCGCCATAGTGGGTCTCGGCGATGGAAAACAGCGTGTCGCCGGGCTGCGCCACATAGTCCACGTCGCAGATCGCCCAGGCCGCGGCGGGTGCAAAGCTGAACACTGCAGCCAGTTGAAGAACGCGGGAGAACAGCCGTTTCATGATGGCACCCTCCTCAGAAACCGGCCCAGATCCGGGCCATGTGGTCCTCGACGATGGCCTGATAGCTGCCGTCCTCCTGGATGCTGCGCAGGCCGGTGTTGATCATCGACAGCATCTCATCCGCGCGCGGGTGGGTCTTGTGAACCACCACATAGATGCCCAGCACCGACAGCGGCTGCGGCAGGATGGTGAACTGATCCTCCAGCCCGTGCTCCTTCATCACGCTGCGGCCGGTGAATTCGTTGATCGCCACCGCATCGGCCTCGCCCGCGGCCACCATGTCAAAGCAATCCTTCACCTTGTGCGGCTGTTTCAGGGTGATCTTCTTGTCCGCAATCCAGCGGCGGCCGCGCTCATCCAGGTCAAAGGTCAGATAGCCGGTGGGGCGGCACAGGGTCTTGCCCTCGATGTCGCTGTCCTGCTCAAAGGCAAAGGGCCGGTCCTTGGCGGCAAACAGCAGCATCAGCGTCTCGAACATCGGTTCCGAGAAGTGGAAGTTCTGGCAGCGGTAGCTGTCCGGCATGGTTTCGCAGTCGGGCTTGTACCAGGGAAACCCGAGGTCCAGCAGCGCATTGGACAGGAGCGGGTCGAAATGCGAGGCCCAGTCGTTCACCCAGTGGATGGCATAGCCCTCGGCAGGCGCGGCCTGGGTCATCGCGGCGTTCACCACCTCGGTGATCAGCCCGCCGTTGTGCGCGGCCTTGGAGGTGAAGGGTGCGTAGTCGTCGCCGGTCAGCAGGTTGATCTTCTTGCGCACCGCGGCGTTGCCCGGCGCCACCTTGACCGGCACCGCCGCGGCGGGAACGGCGGCTGAGATTTCCTTGCCCCCGGGCAGCCCCAGCGGCAGGCCTTCGAGGCAGGCCAGCGACAGTTTCATGCCGACGCGGATGGCATTCGGCTTGGGGCCGATCTGATCGATGTTGCGGTTGTGGATGGCGCTCCATTTGCCGGCGTCCTTGTACAGCTTGTCGGCAATTACCGACAGGCTGTCGCCGGACTGCACGGTGTAAACCCCGCCACAGGTCTCGGCAGCTGCGGAATTGGCAGCAAGGGCAAACAGCCCCATGGCTGCGGCAGCAAATATCTTCTTCATGGTCCCCCCGGAAGTGTTGTGCACCGCGGCCGTTTGCGGCCTGCGGCGCGTGTCGATCTTGTTTTTGTTGTATGAGGCCCCCGGCCCGGCAGCGCTGGCGGCTGTCCGGGCTTTCCGGCGACAGCTCCGGCGCAGCCGCCGGAGCGGAGATCAGTTGCCGACGAACAATGCCAGCAGCGTGGCCGTATCGACCCGCCCGTCGGCGCGGATCAGGCTGGCGGGCACGGTGATCTCCTGGCGCTCATAGGCACCGTTCACCATCTGGTCGATATAGGCCTCGGACTGGCCCTGGGCCGCGGCTGTCATCACCATCTTGAACAGCGCAGTGCTTTCAGCCGGCTCTGCGGCGGCGGCGGCCGGAGCGGCGGTGCCGGGCTCCGCCTGCTTGCTGCGCAGCGCGGCCAGCGTGCCTGCGGTGATGCGGGCGACCAAGGCGCCTTCGCCACTGCCCGCGCCATCAGCCAGATCCGCAGCCGCAGCCGCCCCGGCAGGCAGAACGGTGCCAGCTTGCAGGCTGGCCTGCTCTTCGGCCACCGGCGCGGTCCCGCCGCTGAACTGGAAATAGAGCAGCATGGCGGAGGCCACCGCCAGCCCGGCCGCGGCCAGGCCAAGTTTCGGCAGAGCGCTGCCGGTCTCCGCCGCCGCACAGGGCTGCTGTGCTGCAAGATTTTCAGCGGAGGGAGCTGCGTTGACCGCTTTCGCCGCCTTGGCAGGCTGGGCCTTCTTGACAGGTGCCTGCTGAGCAGCGCCTGCGGCCGCTTGCGCTGCCCGCTTGGCCGGCGCCGCAGATTTCACGGAAGGCTTCTGCGTCTTAGCCGAGGCCGGAGCACCGCTGGCCACCAGCCCGATCTTCATGTTTTTCGGCGCAGAAACCCCATCAATCCGGACCGCCGTGCTACTCGGCTTGCCAAGCCCGTCCGCCCGTTGCGCGTCCGCTTTCAGCTTCAGCATTAAAAATGCCCCCTGCCCTATGCCATGTTTTGAAATTACGGCTGAAAATCTTCGTAGAATTAACGAATTCTTAACCAGTTGTGGAAAACCGGTCAACATCTAGAGGAATCCAAAATGCCGGGACACAAGGCGGCACACGGAAAAAGTGCGAAAATACCGCAACAATAGCGCAAAAATGACAACGCCCGGCCATCAGGCCGGGCGCTGCATGCAATTCAAGGATGAGGAGCGGATCAGCCCAGCGCGCTGTCGCAGCGGCCGCAGACACCCTCATGGCTGTGGCTGCCCACATCCGGCAGGATCTTCCAGCAGCGCTGGCACTTGCCGCCATCGGCCTTTTCGAACACCACCGAAACACCATCGACTTCGGGCATCCGGAAGGCCTCGGCAGGCGCCGGGTCGTTGGTCAGCAGGATGTCCGAGGTGATGCAGATATCGGCGAAGTTCACCGACTTCAGCGCCGCCAGCGCGTCGCCGTCGCGCACATGCACCACCGGGGCGGCCTCCAGCGAGGCGCCGATCACCTTGTCGGTGCGCTGCACCTCCAGCGCCGCGGTCACCACCCGGCGGGCCTGGCGGATCTTGGACCATTTGGCGGCCAGACCGGGGTTCAGCCACTCGGCGGGTGTCTCCGGGATATCCTGCAGATGCACCGAGCTGCCTTCGCCCGGGTATTTCTCCAGCCAGACCTCTTCCATGGTGAACACCAGGATCGGCGCCAGCCAGGTGGTCAGGCGGTGGAACAGGATGTCCAGCACGGTGCGCGCGGCACGGGCGTTCAGGGTGTCGCCGTCGCAGTACAGCGCGTCCTTGCGGATGTCGAAGTAGAAGGCCGACAGATCCACGGTGGCAAAGTTGAACACCGCCGAGAACACGCCCTGGAAGTCGAACTCGCGGTAGCCTTTGCGCACCTTCTGATCGAGGTCCGCCAGACGGTGCAGCACCCAACGCTCCAGCTCCGGCATGTCCGCGGGCTCTACGCGCTGCTCTTCTTTGAAGTCGCCCAGCGACCCCAGCAGGAAGCGCATGGTGTTGCGCAGGCGGCGGTAGCTGTCGGCAGTGCCCTTCAGGATCTCCGGCCCGATCCGCTGGTCGGCGGTGTAATCGGTCTGCGCCACCCACAGGCGCAGGATGTCGGCGCCGTACTGCTTGACGACTTCCTCCGGCACGATGGTGTTGCCGAGCGACTTGGACATTTTCATGCCCTTCTCGTCCAGCGTGAAGCCGTGGGTCACCACATTGCGGTAAGGCGCGCGGCCCTTGGTGCCGCAGGCCTGCAGCAGCGAGGAATGGAACCAGCCGCGGTGCTGGTCGGTGCCTTCCATGTAGACGTCGGCGATGCCGTCCTCGGTGCCGTCCTCACGGTCGCGCAGCACGAAGGCATGGGTCGAGCCGGAGTCAAACCACACGTCCAGCACGTCGAACACCTGGTCATAGGCATCCGCATCGACGATGCCGTCCAGCACGCGGGCCTTGAAGCCATCCTCGTACCAGACGTCGGCACCGTGCTCCTCGAACTCGGCCACGATGCGCTTGTTCACGTCCTCGTTGCGCAGCAGGAAGTCCGCATCCGTCGGCAGCGCGCCCTTCTTGGTGAAGCAGGTCAGCGGCACACCCCAGGCGCGCTGGCGGCTCAGCACCCAGTCGGGGCGGCTTTCGATCATCGAGAACAGGCGGTTGCGGCCGGTCTGCGGCCACCATTTCACCAGCTCGTCGATGGAGCGCAGCGCACGCTCGCGGATGCTGTCGCCCATCTCGCCCATGCCGTCGTCCAGCTTGCGGTCGACGGAGGCAAACCACTGCGGCGTGTTGCGGTAGATGATCGGCGCCTTGGAGCGCCAGGAATGCGGGTAGCTGTGCTTGATCTTGCCACGCGCCAGCAGGCCGCCGACCTCAACCAGTTTGTCGATGATGGTCTTGTTGGCGTCACCCTCGCCGCCCTTGCGGTTGAGGATGTAGGTGCCGCCAAAGAACGGCAGATCCGCGCGGAAGGAGCCGTCGTCCATCACGTTGTAGGTGATGACCTGCTCCAGCATCCCCAGATCACGGTAAAGTTCGAATTCCTCCATCCCGTGGCTGGGCGCACAGTGGACAAAGCCGGTGCCTTCGGTGTCTGTCACAAAGTCGGCTGCTCGGAAGTCGCGGATCGCGTCCCACTCGCCGTTCGAGCCTTCGGCACCCGCGAGCGGATGCTTCAGCGACAGGCTCGACAGCTCCTCAGCCGAGACCCCGCGCAGACGGGTGTACTGGTCCTCGCCCAGGCGGGCGCGCTTGAACACATCGGCGGCCAGGTTGTCGGCCAGCAGGAAGCGGTCGCCGGTATTGGCCCAGCATTCGTCCGGGGTGCCGGTCACCTCATAAAGGCCATAGGCAATGTCCGCTCCGTAAACCACCGCCTTGTTCGACGGGATGGTCCAGGGCGTGGTGGTCCAGATCACCACATGGGCGCCTTCCAGATCCTGCGCCACGATCGCCGAGTCGGCACCGGCGAAATCAGCATCCTCGCCGTCGGCGGCCACAAAACCGCCCGCCTCGGCCACCTTGAACTTCACCCAGATGGTGAAGCTTTCCTTGTCGTGATACTCGACCTCGGCCTCGGCCAGCGCGGTCTTCTCGACCGGCGACCACATCACCGGCTTGGAGCCCTGATACAGCGTGCCGTTCATCAGGAAGGTCATGAACTCATCCGCGATCACCGCTTCGGCGTGGTAGTTCATGGTCAGATACGGATCATCCCAGTTGCCGGTGATGCCCAGGCGCTTGAACTCCTCGCGCTGGATATCGACCCAGCTGTCGGCAAAGGCGCGGCATTCCTGGCGGAATTCGACCACCGGGACGGCATCCTTGTTCTTGCCCTTCTTGCGGTACTGCTCCTCGATCTTCCATTCGATCGGCAGGCCGTGGCAGTCCCAGCCCGGCACATAGCGTGCGTCAAAACCCATCATCTGGTGGGATCGGACGATCATGTCCTTGATGGTCTTGTTCAGCGCGTGGCCGATGTGCAGGTGGCCGTTGGCGTAGGGAGGGCCGTCGTGCAGGGTGAAGGGTTTGCGCTCCGCGTCCGTGCCTTTGGCCGCGGCAGCCTTCTCGCGGAGTTTGTCATAGACACCGATCTGGGCCCAGCGCTCCAGCCAGCCGGGCTCGCGCTTGGGCAGGCCCGCGCGCATCGGGAAATCGGTTTTCGGCAGATTGAGAGTGTCTTTATAGTCAGGCGTCTGAGGCGTGTCGGCGCACATCGGGGGCGTCCTTTGGATGATCAAGGTCGGATTGTGGGATATTCGGTTCGGCGCGATGGCTCAAGCGCCTTTGCCCGGCGGCTCAAGAGTTCAGAGCGCCGGGGATATAATTCGAATAATGATGGCCGCGAATAGGGACATGAAAGGCCTTATAGGCCGGTGCGGCAGGAGGGTAAAGCGGCAGATGCGCCGCACATTGATGAGGGCTGCGCCTGCCTGGGCTGGCGCGAATGCGCCTGCCGGGGGGCAGGCAGGCGCAGCCCGGCGGTGCCGCCGGGCGAAAGCTCCGTTTTAGCGCATCAGCCACACCCCAAGATCAGGCCGCACCAGCATCAGCCAGAGGATCATCAGCACCGCGGCGAAGGCTGGAAAGCCGCAGGCAAACCAGATCGCAAACAGACGGTGATAGCGCGCGGGCAGCGCCTGCCCTGCCTCTGCTGCTGCCCGCGCCAAGTCGCGCAGCAGCAGCTGGATCCAGACAACCGGCAGCCAGAACGCCCCGGTCAGCACGTAAAGAAGCAGCGACAGCGCCAGCCAGCCTTCGCTGAACGGCCAGCCCAGCCGCCAGGCCAGCAGGCCGCCGGTGATCGGCTGCACGATCACCGCAGTGGCTGTGAACAAAAGATCTGCCAGCACCACCACGCCCGCGGTATGGGCGATCAGACGCGCGTCCCGCGTGCGGTGCGCCATCAGCATGAAGAAGGCGATGCCTGCCCCGGTGCCCAGCAGAACGCAGGCGCCGATCAGATGCAGCCAGCGCAGGATCAGGTCCAGATCCATCTCAGCGCTCCTGCAGCAGTTGATGGGTGATCAGCGCCAGCAGCAGGCCAGGCAGCACCTTGACAAGCGGCCCCAGCGGGTCCGCCCACATCTCCGGCGTGACCGCAGTGGCCGCGGCCAGGTAGATCAGCGAGACCGCCGCCATCCCCAGGCAAGCGCGCGCCGCCCAGGGCCGCCACAGGATTGCCAGCCCCAGGGCGATGTCGGCAAATGACCAGAACCCGACACTGGCTTTTGCAAGCAGGCCGCTCCAGCCCTCATCCGTCAGCACCTTCGCCGCAGTATCCAGCTGCCACAGGCCAATCAGGCCGGAGGCCAGCCAGAACAGGCTTAGCACCGCAACCGCGACGGGCATCAGCAGCGCCATCCGCGCATCCAGCCGCTGCGCGCGGCCTGCAGGCAGCGATTGATAGATGGCTTTCAGCGGCGCAATGCCCTGCCCCCGTACCGCGCGATATGGTTCCGGATCCCCGCGCACGCCGCTGCGGATTTCAGCAATCGCCGTGCTGCGCAAGGGCGAGCGCCAGCCCAGCCGCCCCAGCGCATCGGCACAGGCCGCCACCGGCGGCAGCAGCCAGTCCGGGAACCGCAGAACCAGCCGGGCCGGGGCAAACCCCAGCCAGGAGCGGGTCTCTGCCAGCACCGCCTCCAGCGTGTGCGGCTGGTCCTCGACCAGATCATAGGTGCCGGGCGGCAGCTCTCCCGTCAGCGCGGCTGCGACTGCCGCTGCCAGATCCGCCGTTCCGATGCACTGCACCGGCGCATCTGCCAGCGCCACGGGTTGCACCAGCGGCACCGCCGCCAGCATCCGCAACAGCCTTGTGCCGCCATAGGCGCCCTGCCCGATCACCAGTCCTGGCTTCAGGATCCAGGCCGCAGCTCCGGAGGAACGCAAGGCTGCATCGCCCCGTCCCTTGCTCCGCATGAACTCCGTTCCAGCCTCAGGCCCCGCGCCCGCAGCCGACACCTGCACCAGCTTGATGCCCCGCTCCGCACAGGCCGCCGCCAAGGCTGCAATGGCTGTGTGATGCACGGCCTCCAGCTCACCCGGCGCCATATCCTGCAGCACGCCTGCGCAGTTCACGACCGCATCTACATCCTGCAGCAGCGGCGCCCAGTCTTCGGGCTGCAACAGCTGAAGCAGATCTGCCTCAGCAAAAGGCACCCCCGGCAGCACCCGCGCCGCCTGCTCAGCGCTGCGGCCGAAGCCCGTCATAGCGAAACCCTCGGCCCGTAAGGCCCGGACAACCTCAGCGCCGATAAACCCGTAGGCGCCCAGAACCAGAACCCGCTTGGTGTTCTCCGCCATAAATCAATACCTTTGGCAAATTCCCGGCCCACCATAGCCTCAGGGACGCCGGGCGCCAGTGGGGCCGCGCCGCCGCGCTGCGGCAGATGCGCCTGCCCCCTTCCGCTGGCCTTGGCTTCAACTTATCTAGCGGCGAAAGCAGGCCGGAGCAGATTATGATTGAGACCGAAACGCAGAACCCGCTGGCGCGGTTCGAGATCAGTGCAGAGGAGATCACCCGCGTGGTTGCCGTGTTCTACGCCCGCGTGCGCGCGCACGGCGTGCTGGGGCCGGTTTTTGCCGCCCATGTCTCCGACTGGCCGGAGCATGAGGAGAAAATCGCAAACTTCTGGCGCAATGCGATCCTGCGGGAGCGCAGCTACAGCGGCAATCCGATGCGGGTGCACGTCTCGCGCCCCGATGTGAAGGCAGAGCATTTCCCGCTGTGGCTCGGCCTGTTCCACGAGGTGCTGCGGGCAGAGCTGCCGGAGCGCACCGCGCTGCAATGGGGCGCGCTGGCGGACCGGATCGGCGAAGGCTTCCGCACCGGCGTCGTGGCGATGCGCCAGCCCAAGGATCAGCCGCCGAAACTGTTCTGAACTTCGTCCGCCGGGGTGCTCCCGCGCCTGCCGGCGGTCTGGCTGCGCCAGAACCCCTCCTCAGCCTTGGGCGCGGCTCATGCTGCGCATGAGCCTGGGGCGCGCGACCTATTTCTCCTTGGAAAACAGGCCCGTCAGCGCCCGCTGCACCACTTTCCGGGTGCTGGGCTTGCACCCTTCTGAGAACGGCATCGGGCGGCAGACCTCCATGGCCGCGATGCCGACGCGCGCCGACAGCGCACCGTTAACCAGGCCTTCGCCGAACCGGCGGGAGAGCTTCGACAGGACCGAGCCGCCCAGCACCGGCTCCAGCAGGTCGTCGCCCGCCGCCACAGCACCGGTGGCGGCCAGATGCGCCAGCACCGCGCGGGTCAGCCGCCAGGAGCTGAAGAAACCGGGGCGGCCGCCATAGATCCCCGCCACCCGGCGGATCATGCGCAGCGAGGAGACCAGCGCCGTCAGGATATCGGCCAGCGCCATCGGCACCAGCGCTGTCACCGTGGCCACCTGCCGCGCGGCGGCCTCGACCTCCCGCAGGGCCAAGGCATCGAGCGGCACCAGCAATTCCCCCTCCGCCAGCATCAAGAGGGCGTCGGCATCCATAATGTCCGCCTGGCGCTCCGCCAGCCGGGCCTGGTGCCAGGTGAGATCCTCGCGCCCCTTGTAGAAGCCCTCCAGCCGGTTGGTGAAGGCGCGGGCTGCGGCCAGGTCTGCTGCCTCAGCCGCCTGATGCCGCAAAACATCGACGCGCCGCAGCCGCGACAGCGCCGCCAGCTCGCGCAAGCCCATCGCCAGCGCCAGCAGCACCAGCACCGCCAGCCCGGCGCTGACGGCCCAGCCCAGCACCGGCACCCGGGCGATCAGACCTGTGGCGAAATCCCAGGCCGCGACCGAGGCCATGGCCCCAACGACCGCAACCAGCAGCGCCCAGAACCAGCGCGCCAGGCGCGACGGCCTGCGGGCGGCAATCCGGGCCGCCTGCTCCATCGCCGACGGCGGCAAGGCCTCCGGCACCGCAGGCTCAGGGACCGGCGGGGCCTCCGCGACCGGGGGCGCTTCGGCCTCTTCCTCGAGGTCGAACAGGACGGGCTTCTTGCTCATGCCGCCGCCTCCCGCTTGGCGCGCCATTCATAGGCGATGTCGGGCAAACCTTCCTCATTACCCGACCCATCACCGCGGCCGGTCTCGGCAAAACCCTCGCGCCGGTAGAACTTCTGCGCCCGGGTGTTAGCGGCGAAGGTGCGCAAGGTCAGCCGCGGCGCGGCAGATTTGGCAGCGTCCAGCAGCGCCTTGCCAGCCCCCTGCCCGCAGGCGCCGGGGGCAAGGTAGAGCGAGCAGACCTCCTGGCCATCCTGGGCCAGGAACCCCACGACGCAGCCCTCCCGCTCTGCCACGGTGACCCAGCCGCGGTCGATCATCATGCCGCAAAAGGAGATCACCTCCGCCCAAGTGTAGAGCTTGGGCATCCACTCGGTGTCCTGCTGAAAGCGGTAGAGGATATCCCCCACGGCACCGGCATCCAGGGGGGCGGCGGGGCGCAAGGCGACGGTCACAAGGCATCTCCGATCAGGAATTCGGCGGCGCGGTCGAGACGGATATGCGGCGGGCCGCTGCCGTGTTTCAGGGTCAGCGGCGCCGGCGCAAAGGCCATCGCCTGATAGTCGCCCTCCAGCCAGCGCGCGGCGCCCTGGCGGGCAGGGGTGAGCAGCTGGGAAGGATCTTCGGGCAGCGCGCCGGGGTAAAAGGCCGCCTGCTTACCGGTCTGCAGCAGGGTGCCGCGCACGCAGGGCAGTTCGGTGCCGTTGTGCGGGCGCATCTCCTCGGTGGTGGTGCGCAGGGAGGCCATGGCCAGCGCCGCGGTTTCAGCCCCGGCGAAGCGGGCGCGGTCCTGCGCCTCGCGGGTCAGCGCCTCGATGATGGCAGTCATCCGGCCGTGCTGGGCGTGGTGCAGATGATCGGCCTTGGTGGCGGCGAACAGGATCTTCTCCACCCGCTTGCCGCCCAAAAGCCGGGTCAGGAAGCGGTTACGGCCCGGTTTGAAGGCGCTGAGGATATCGGCCATGGCATGGCGCAAGTCCTCCACCGCCTGCGGGCCGGAGTGGATCGCCGACAGCGCATCCACCAGCACCACCTGCCGGTCGATGCGGGCGAAGTGATCGCGGAAGAAGGGTTTGACGACTTTGGACTTGTAGGCCTCGTAGCGGCGGTCCATCTCGCGCCAGAGGCTGCCGCGCGGAGCGCTGGCCTCGGACGGCAGCGGGGCGAAGGTGAGCACCGGCGAGCCTTCCAGATCGCCGGGCAGCAGGAAGCGGCCCGGGGTGCAATCATAGAAACCGGCAGCACGGGCGGCCCTGAGGTAGCCTGTGAAGGCGGCGGCGAGCGCCTGCGCCTGCGGTTCGTCATGTGTCCCCGCGGGGACAGCCTTGGATTTCTCCGCCAGGAACCCCTGCGCCAGCGGTCGGCTGGCGATGCGGGAGAGCACGTCTCCGGACCATTCGGCATAGCTCTTGTCCAGCAGTGCCAGGTCCAGCAGCCACTCGCCCGGATAGTCGACGATGTCCAGATGCAGCGTGCGCAGGCCCTGCAGCCCGGACAGGAGGCCGGCGGGCCGCACCTTCAGGCTGAGACGCAGCTCGGAGACCGCCCTTGTGCTGTCCGGCCAATGGGGTGACGGCCCGGTCAGCGCCGCGAGGTGGCTCTCATAGTCGAAGCGCGGCACGGTGTCGTCGGGCTGGGGCTGCAGGAAGGCGGCCTCGATCCGTCCCTCGCGCGCGGCGTTCAGCTGCAGCATCCGGCCCCGGTCCATCAGGTTGGCGACAAGCGAGGTGATGAACACCGTCTTGCCGGAGCGTGCGAGCCCGGTGACGCCCAGCCGCAAGGGCCGGTCGAACAGTGCCGAGGAGAGGCCGCTGGTGACGCTTTCCACCCCGCTCATTACCCCGTCTGCAAGGGACGTTATCACCAAGGCCCTGATCCTGCTCTGTTCTTGCCCGCACAAAGATAGGCAGCCGGCCGGCGGCTTACCAGAGTGCAGACGGGACTTGCCCCGGCCCTGTTGCATTGCTACTTGCCCGGCCATGCCGCGTTTTGCTTTGAAAATCGAATACCACGGGAAGCCATTTGCCGGCTGGCAAAGGCAGAAGGAATTGCCCTCGGTGCAGGGGGCGATCGAGGCTGCGCTGGCGCGGCTGGAGCCGGGGGAGCATACCATCGCCGCCGCCGGGCGGACCGACACCGGGGTGCATGCGCTGGGACAGGTGGCGCATTGCGATCTGGTCAAGGAATGGGATCCGTTCCGCCTGTCGGAGGCGCTGAATTACCACCTGAAGCCCGATCCGGTCGCGATTGTCGATTGCGCGCGGGTGGCGGAGGACTGGCACGCGCGGTTCTCGGCCGTGGAGCGGCAGTATCTGTTCCGCATCCTGATCCGCCGCGCGCCTGCCACCCACGACGCGGGCCAGGTCTGGCAGCTGAGCCATGAGCTGGACGCCGACGCCATGCAGGAAGGCGCCAACTATCTGATCGGAAACCACGATTTCACCACCTTCCGCTCCTCGATCTGCCAGGCGGCAAGCCCGGTCAAGACACTGGATGAGCTGACGGTGGAGCGGGTGCAGGGCTTTTCCGGGCCGGAGATCCACTTCCACGTGCGCGCCCGCAGCTTCCTGCACAACCAGGTCCGCAGCTTTGTCGGCACCCTGGAGCGGGTCGGCGCGGGCGCCTGGGATCCGGCGGATGTGAAGGCCGCGCTGGAGGCCCGCGACCGGGCTGCCTGCGGTCCGGTCTGCCCCGGCCACGGGCTCTATCTGGCGCGGGTGGGCTATCCGGAGGATCCCTTCGCCTGAGGCGCTGCCGGGGCGGAAAACCGGTGGCACCCCCTGTACACCTGCCGTACACCCCCTGTGCACCCCCCGGCAGCCGCTGCGGGTATCCGGCGGCCCGCCCCCCTCTTGCATCCTGGCCGCCGCAGCCCATACTCAGTCCGGATATTCCGGCAGCAGCCAGCCGCAGCCATTCGCGCTGCGGCCCGGCCCGAACCCATTTACATGAGGCATAATCCGCAATGGCAGACACCACCAAACCGCCGCTCCTGGCCGTCCTGATCGACGCCGACAACATCTCCGCCAAATTCGCCGAAGCGATGTTCGAGGAGATCGCCTCCTTCGGCGAGGCCAGCATCCGGCGCATCTATGGCGACTTCGCGGGCGGCGGGCCGCAGGGCTGGAACAAGGACAAGCTGGCCTCGCTCGCCATCGTGCCGCACCAGCAGTTTGCCCACACCACCGGCAAGAACGCCTCTGACATCGCGCTGGTAATCGATGCGATGGATATCCTGCATTCGGGCCGGTTCGACGGCTTTGTGCTGATTTCCTCCGACAGCGATTTCACCCGGCTGGCCAGCCGCATCCGCGAACAGGGGCTGGACGTCTATGGCATGGGGATGCGCAAGACGCCTGCCGCCTTTGTCAAAGCCTGCAAGCGGTTCATCTATGTCGAGAACCTGCTGGAAGAACCGGGCAAGGCCAAGCCCAAACCCAAGAAACCGGAGGAGGGCAACGGCAACGCGCCGGCGGAGCTTGTGGACCCGACCAAGCTGGTGATCCGGGCGATGGATGCGATCGATCAGGACGACGAGTGGTTCACGCTGGGCCAGATCGGCCAGTACATCACCGCCGCCTCGCCGGATTTTGACACCCGCAGCTATGGCAAGCGCAAGCTGAGCGACCTGATTGCCTCGCTCAAGCTGTTCGAGACCAAGCGCGGCGAGGGCAACCAGATCCTGGTGCGGCGGCTGGACTGACGCGCCAAGCGGTTGCGCCGCCGTATCAAAAAGCGGCTTTCGCTTTGCCCCGAACCGTGGCTTAGTCCGGCACGAGGACACAAGCAGCGGGGAGGAGGGCACCCATGGCAGTGCTGATCAGCATCGGCCACGACGGCTGGTACACGGAGGAACAGCTGGCACAAGAACTGCGGGCGGCAGACCCCGGCGCGGATATCCGCCCCATCTCGGCCCCCGGCAATCTGGAGGAGATCACGGTGCTGGCGGTCTCGGCGCTGAAGGGCGACCTGCCGGAGCGGCTGCCGAACCTGCAGCTGGTGCAGAAGCTGGGCGCAGGCGTGGATACCATCGTGGCGCATCCCAGCCTGGCGCCGCATGTGCGGGTCACCCGGCTGAAGCCGCAGGAGCCCGCGCATGAGATTGCCGAATACTGCCTGGCCTACGTGCTGCGCGGCCAGCGCAACATGGCGGCCCATGCGGCCTCGCAATCCCGCAGCGCCTGGGAGCCGCTGGCGCCGGGACGTCCGCAGGAAACCACCGTGGGTGTTCTGGGCCTGGGCCATATCGGCGGCATGACGGCGAGGCTGATGCGGGACATGCGGTTCCGGGTGCTGGGCTGGAGCCGCTCGCCCAAGGAGATCGAAGGCGTGGACTGCCGCCACGGCGACGCCGCGCTGCAGCAGATGCTAAGCGAATGCGATTACGTCTGTTCGATCCTGCCCTCCACTCCCGCCACCCGCGGGCTGATGAATGCAGACACACTGGCGGCGATGAAGCCCGGCGCGACGCTGATCAATGCGGGCCGCGGCGATCTGGTGGATGAGCCCGCGCTGCTGGCGGCGCTGGACACGGGCACGCCCGGCCATGCGGTGCTGGATGTGGTCAGCCGCGAGCCGCTGCCCGCGGACAGCCCGCTGTGGGCCCACCCGCAGGTGACCATCACCCCGCATGTGTCGGGCTGGCACCTGGGCGATGCGCTCAAGGACGTGGTGGAGAATTACCGCCGGCTGGAGGCCGGGGAAGACCTGCTGCACGAGGTGGACCGGCAGCGCGGGTACTGAGCAGACGAAAGACCTTCCCTCCTCCCGAAAAATTTACCACCGGAGGCCTTCAAAAATACCGTAAGGAAATGAGTGCATCGTTCGAGGCCAGATATGCGGAAATATCCTACCGTTACTTGCGCTTAAGTGGACATCTTCACATTCGTTCTATCGACCGATTTGCGGCCCTCGCACAGGGAAGTGCATTTTTTGGACCTTTGCACTACGGCTGCGCCGCTGAGCGAACGAAAAATCCGAGATATTTCGACGCAGTTTAATATTGTTGTTTTCTACTTCATGTTGCTCCATCAGCGCGAATGGATCATCCGCACGATGTGTACCAAAGCGGTAATAATCTGCAAAATCCTCAAGATCAGTAACATTCCATTGGAATCCAGTACCACAGAAAACAAGGATCCCTGGCCCTTCCCTGATACTTTGGGCTTCTTCCAGCCGTTCTTCAAAAGCTAAGGAATAGAGAAGGAACTTTGATCGCGAGGCAAAGGTATTTGCGTAAATCATCCCGCCCATCCAGTCCTCTCTGACGATGAAGTTTACGTTCTGCGGATGAAACTGTCTCAACTCCTGATACTTTCCCCAAGTATCATCGCTGTCTGCGGCTTCAGGCTTCACGGTTTTCACCTCAACGTACAAGTTGTCGGCTTCCCTTTCTGCGACGAAGTCAATTTTCTTTCCACTTGGAAGAAAATCGGGTTCGTAAGTCGCACCTCCTGGAAGATTGGGATCTTCAGAAAGAAACTTTGCAGTTGCCAGTTCGTTTATTTTCTCTTGAAGCTGCCGCTCGGCGCCAGTAGTGCCCTGCTCACACGCTTCGATTGCGTTTTGAAATTGTCGCCAAAGTTGGCATCCGTTTTTTATTCGGCCGCTCTCCCCTGCCACAATAGGCTCATAGAGGTTTACGGATTCCGTGATCAACAGTTGTGTTTCTTGGTCCATATAGCATCAATAACCTTTCTCGTGATTGAGCAGTAAACGATTTCACCACAGACCAACGGACCACTAAAGGCTCAATCCCGTCCTCGCAGCAAGGCAAGTAAAGATGCGTGGCGGCCCCGAGCGGGGCCGCAGCCCGATCAGCCAATGAAGTCCTTGTAGCCGGCTTCATCCATGTAATCGTCCATCGGCGACAGGTCGGAGGGCTTGATCTTGAAGAACCAGGCGCCGCCTTCCGGGTCCTCGTTCACCTTGCCGGGGTCATCGGCCAGCGCCTCGTTCACCTCGACGATCTCGCCATCGAGCGGGGCGAGGATGTCGGAGGCGGCCTTGACCGATTCAATCACCACGATCTCGTCATCCTTGGAGACCTCGGTGCCCGGCTCCGGCAGTTCGACATAGACCACTTCGCCCAGCTGTTCGGCGGCGTGGGCGGTGATGCCGACGGTGATCAGGTCGTCCTCGGGCAGCAGCCACTCGTGTTCCTCGGTGTATTTCATGGGGGTTTTGTCCTTCGAAGAGGCGTGGGTTTTGAATGGGTTGGGGCCGCCGGAAATGGCGCCGCATATGGCGGAAGGCCGGCCCCCGCATACGCGGGTATACGCTATCAACGGGCGGGGCTGGCGATCAAGACGGCAATCCCGGAATGGATAGATTTTTTACGCCCCGCGGGCGCTCAGAACAGGTTGAAGTATTCCGCCTGCTCCCATTCGCTGACGGTGTCGAGGTAGCGTTCCCACTCGAATTGCTTGAGCTGCAGGAGGTAGCTGACGGTCTCTTCGCCCAGCGCCTCGCGGCAGAGGGCTGAGCCTGCAAACCCTTCCAGCGCCTGGCCCAGCGAGCGCGGCAGGCGCTCGGCGTCCTCGCTGTAGGGCGACAGGGTGGGTTTCGGGGCCTCCAGCCCCTCCATGATCCCGGCGGCGCCGGCGATGATCTGGGCGGCCAGCGCGTAATAGGGGTTGGCGGAACTGTCGGGGGCGCGGTTCTCGATCCGGCTGGCCGGGTCATGGGGCTGCATCAGCGCGCGCAGCATGGCGCCGCGGTTGTCCTCGCCCCAGCCGATCCGGTTGGGGGCCAGCTGGAACGGCAGGTAGCGCTTGTAGCTGTTCACCGTGGGGGCGGTCAGCAGGGAGGTTTCCGAGGCGTATTTCAACAGGCCGGCCATCCAGGCGCTGGCGGGCGGGGTCAGCATCCCGGCGGTTTCCGGCATGAACAGGTTGCGGCCCGTCGCCAGGTCCTGCAGCGACTGGTGCACGTGCCAGCCGTTGGCCATGGCGTTATCGAGCCGCGGCTTGGCCATGAAGCTGGCGTGCAGGCCGTTCCTGGCGCAGACCTCCTTGACCATGGTGCGGAACATCACCATCGCGTCGGCCTGGGCCATGGCGCCATCGGGGGCAAAGGTGAATTCCACCTGGCTGGGGCCCATTTCGATCTCGACCGAGCGCACCGGCAGGCCCAGTTTCTGGGCGTTGCGGCGGAGCAAGTCCAGCACGCCCTCCACCTCGCCATAGCGGGTTTCGGTGAGGTACTGATAGCCCTGCGTCAGGTTGCGGGTCTGGACCGGTGCGCCGGGGCGGCCTGCCTGCTCGTGGGCAGCGGATTTGTCCGCCAGTTCGAAGATGTGGAATTCCACCTCCAGCCCGAAGGTAGCCGCCATCCCCTGCCCCGCCAGCTGGTCCACCGCCCGCTGCAGCACGCCGCTGGAGGCAAAGGGGATCCGCTGGCCGTCCGGGTAGACCGGCTCGCAGAAGATCCAGGCGGAATGGCCGGACCAGGGCAGCGCACGCCAGGTGTCCGGGCGCGGCACCAGAAGCACGTCGCCTGCCCCCTGCATCGGTCCGGCCAGGCCGGTGCCGGCCTCCCAGACCGGAAAGGCGGTGCGGTGGGAGGTGTCCTTGAGCAGCAGGGTTGCGGGCACATTCAGGCCGCGCTCGAAAACGCCGGCGAACGCCTCTGCCATCACCGTCTTGCCGCGCAGGAGGCCGTGCTGGTCCGGGAACAGCACCCGCACCGTCTCGATCCCGTCGAACTGCGCGCGGGAGGTGATCTCTGCCGCCTTGCGGCAGTCCTCAGCGCTGAGCAGCCCCAGGCGGGCCAGTTTGCCGGATGTGAAATCTTGTGCCATGGGCGGCCTCTTGGCGAGTGAGCTGATTGAAATTGCACCGGATTTGCCCCCAGCGTCCAGCCCGCCGCCGGGTTTCGCCGTAACCCGTTGCGTAATCCGGATATTACGGAGATTTTGCGGCTTGACAGAGTTCATCAGGCGAACATTGTGTGCAGTATTCGCACGAAGGCCGCCGGAACCGGCGGCAGTATTTCAAGAACAGGTTGGGCGGTGCAGATGACAGCGATGGAACAGGACAGGAATATATCGTCGAGCTTTGCCAAGGGGCTGGCGGTTCTGGCGGTGTTTGATGCAGCCACGCCCAGCATGACGCTGGCAGAGATTGCGCGGCGCACCGGCCAGGACCGGGCCACCGCCCGGCGCGGGGCGCTGACGCTGGTGCAGGCGGGGTATCTGCGCCAGGACGGGCGGATGCTGTCGCTGACCCCGCGGGTGCTGGCGCTGGCGGGCGGTTTCCTGCAGGCCAATCAGTTCGGCCGCCGGGTGCAGCCGGTGCTGAACCGCCACGCACGCCAGATGGAGATCGAGGTGACGCTGGCGATGCTCGACCAGGGCCGGGTGCTGCTGCTGGCGCAATCGACGGTGGATCATGGCCATATCACCTATGGGTTCACGGCCGGCTCGCATATCCCGCTGGCCCATACCAGCCTGGGGCGGATGCTGCTGGCCGGGCTGCCGGAGGATGAGGCGGCGGCGGTGCTGGCGGAGACCGAGATCCCGCACCACACCAGCCAGTCGCTGACCGACCCTGCCGCCATCTTGGAGCGTGTCGCCCAGGCGCGTGAACAGGGCTATTGCCTGACCGACAGCGAGTTCGAGGCCGGGATCACCGGCTATGCGGTGCCGGTGTCGCGGCCCGGCCAGACGCCGATCGTGGCGGGCTGCTCGGCACCGCGCGGGCGGCAGCCGCAGGCCGATGCCGAGCGGCTGCTGCGCGGGCTGCAGCTGTGCGCGGCGGAGCTGCGCCAGGCAGAGGCGGTGGACCACCTGTAAGGCGCGTCTTGCTTTGTGCCGGGGCTGCGCTAGGCTGAGCGCAGGCATTTTCCGCAGGAGCATTTCGAATGATGAAACAGACTGCACTGGCGGCGGCCCTGTGCGCCGCACTTGCGTCGGCCGCCTCCGCAAAAGGCGTGGAAGGCACCAAGGTCAGCGTGCTGGGCCGCGACTGGCTGGTGGCCCCGGTCGAGGGCACAGCGGGCCGCTACAGCGCCACCCGGATGAACCTGGAGCAGCTGCCCTTCCGCCCGCCCGCGGTGCTGACCGCCCGCCAGGCGGTGCGGGCGATGCGGGCGGCCACCGGCTGCAGCGTCAACCTCGACACGATGGTGCGCAGCATCACCGGCACCTACTATGCCCAGGTGATCTGCCGCAAATAAGGACGCCGCTGACGGTTCTGCGGTTTTGCCGTCTTTTTCTGAAACATCCTCTTGGGAAATGTGATCATTTTCCCGGGCATACGGATTGAGCGGCCCCAGCGCGCCTGCCATAGATTGCGCATGAAACTTGCTATCAACGGATTCGGCCGCATCGGCCGCGCCATCCTGCGCCAGATTCTGACCACGCCGCGCGGCGACGGCATCGAGGTGGTGCGGATCAACGATATCGCGCCCTTGGACATGTGCGCCTATCTGTTCCAGTACGACAGCACCTTCGGCCCCTTTGCCCATCCGGTGGAGCATGGCGGCGGGGCGCTGCAGGTGATGGGGCGCAGCATTCCGGTGAGCCATGAGCCCGACCTGACAAAGGTGGATCTGAGCGGCGTCGACCTGGTGCTGGAATGCACCGGCATCGCCCGCACCTCCGACGTGGCAGAGCGCGGGCTGAAGGCGGGGGCCGCCAAGGTGCTGATCTCCGGCCCCTCCCCGGCGGCTGAGCTGACCATGGTGCTGGGCGCCAATGAGGACGCATTGGGGGAGACTAGGATCGTCTCCAACGCCTCCTGCACCACCAATGCGCTGACGCCGCTGGTCAAGCTGCTGGACCAGATTGCCGGCATCGACACCGCGCATATGACCACGATCCACTGCTACACCAACTCGCAGCCGATGGTGGACGCGCCGCGGGGCGATTTTGCCCGCTCGCGCGGCGGCGCGCAGTCGATGGTGCCGACGACGACCTCAGCCATGCATCTGATCGACGAGGTGCTGCCGCATCTGAAGGGCCGGGTCAGCGGCGCCGCGGTGCGGGTGCCGACGGCCAGCGTTTCGGCGGTGGATCTGGTGGCGCAGCTGAAGACCCCGATGAGCGAGGCGGATTTCACCGCCGCCCTGCGCGAAGGGGTGGCAGCCTCCAAGGTGATTGGCTGGTCCGATATGCCGCTGGTCTCCTCCGACCTGCGGGCGCGGACGGAATCGCTGGTGATTGCCGGGCCGGAAACCCGCATGGCCGGGACGGCCCAGGTGCGGGTGTTTGGCTGGTATGACAATGAATGGGGCTTTTCCGCCCGGATGCTGGATGTGGCCCGGCTGATGGCAGGCTGAGAAGCGCCTCAGCCGGGTGTGCCTGCTGCAAGCCCGCCCGCGGCGGGCCTGGCTATTCCTGCGGGTTGCGCCCCTTTGCCGCCAGCCGGAGCCAGCGGAAGATCAGCATCAGCGCAAACATGCAGGCCGCGAGGCCGATCAGGTCACCGGCGGCATAAACGGCCATCACCGGCAGCTGATCGCCGTCGAAGATCAGGCCGGAAAACACCACCGTCTGCCCCAGCGAGTTGATGACCGACGCCAGCGCGCCGATGGCCAGCAGCCCGGTCCAGGCAATCCGCCTTGACTGGCCGGCATAGAGGTTCCAGCCGAACAGCCAGGCGATCTCAAAGGCTGCAAAGGCGGAGAAGGCCCCGACGGCGATCGATTGCAGCAGCACCGGCTCCATCAGCTGCCGCACGCTGGCCTCGGTGAACAGTATTTCCGACAGAAGCGCGCCTGCCGCGAGGGGCAGCACGGCCTTCCAGCCGAACAGCCAGGCGCTTAGCACCCGCACGCCGTGCGGCAGGTAGGCCAGGCTGGCAAAGACGGTGATATCCGGCAGGAACAGATTCTGCACCGGGGTGACCACCCAGGCGGTCAGACCGTGGCAGATGACGTAAACTGCGGCGATAACGGCGAATCCCTGGAACCGGGACAGCAACTGGTAATAGCGACTCATGCCGCCCGTTTAGACAGAGGTTGCGGAAGCTGCAATCCGATGTTGCGCCGCAGGCGGCGGGCCGTCACTGGGCGGCGGGATCGAAGCGGACCACGTAATGCTTGGCCCGGCTGCTGCCGGCCCGCTCCAGCAGCCCCATGCCCAGCAGCGACTTCAGCGTGCGGTGGTAGGTGGCCTGGGCAATCCCCTGCACCAGCCGGTGGCTGCGAATCTGGTCGGATTGCACCGGTGCCCCCGGCGCGCTGGTCAGCGCATGAGCCGCCAGAAGCACATCCCGCTCCACCGGGCTGAGCCGGTCAAGCCCGATATCCCGTTCCATCTGGTACAGCATGTCGCGCAGTTCAAATATTGATCTCAGCCTATCCAAAACTCTTACCCCTTAAACACTCAACTTTCTGTTTCAGCCTCTGTAGCGCGAAGTGATACCACATGAAATTATCAAACTGACAATTATATGGACAGCAATAATCCACGTGGTATCATTCCGCCAGGCTTGGCTGCGTGTGAGTGGTGGCTGCGCCTGACGTTACCTGATGTAGTTCTTGTTAATCAGTGCCAGCTCCGGCAGCTTTACCTGCCGGAGCTGAACTGAATAGTACAGTTTAAAAATCACTTTCCAATCATCTTTGCGGTCAAATTTCCGGCGCACGCGCCAAAGTGGCGAAATAGCGCCTTTGCGCACCGCCATTTCCGGAATTGTTCCCCTGGCCCGCCAGCCCGCGTCCCGCGCAGCGCCGGTGCGCGGCAATCCGCCGCCGCCCGGGGCAGGCGGAATGCCGCCGCTTTGCTGGTTCCATCCCGCAATTTCCCCGTGCTAGGCTCGGGCCTGACGCCTGCCGCCCTGCCGGGCCGAATGGCTGATTTTTTACGCCCGCCGCCGGGAGCAGACATGAATTTTCCATTCCGCCCGCGTTTGACCGCGCGCGCCCTTGCCTTCAGCCTCCTGACCCTGCTGCCGCCTGCCGCCCTTGCCGCGGACGCCACGCTGCAGGCCCCCGGCGCCGATGCCGCGCTTGCGGACCGGCTGCGCGGCGCCTCGGCCTCCGTTGCGGCCAGCGGCGAGACCAATGTGCAGGAGCTCCTGGCGGCGGCACTGTCGGATTACCGGACGCTGGTGCAGGTGCTTTACGATGCGGGCCATTTCGCGCCGGTAGTCTCCATCCGCCTGGACGGGCGCGAGGCGGCGCAGATCCAGCCGCTGGACCCGCCGCAAAGCGTCAGCAAGGTGACGATCACCGTCCAGCCCGGCCCGCGGTTTGCCTTTGGCCGGGCGGAGCTGTCGCCGCTGCCCCGGCAGAGCGACGTTGAGTTCCCCGAAGAATACGCCCCCGGCCAGCCCGCCAGCACCGGCGCGATCCGCGATGCGGCGGTTGCCGGCGTCCGGGCCTGGCGGCGCAGCGGCCATGCCAAGGCCACGGTGGCAGAGCAACGGATCACCGCCGATCACCTGCAGGCCCGCCTGGATGCCCAGCTGCGGCTGGCGCCGGGCCCGCGCCTGCAGTTCGGGCGGATGGCCGTGACCGGCGACACAAGGGTGCGCGAGGAGGCCATCCGCCGGATCGCGGGCTTCCCGGCGGGGGAGGAGTTCCACCCCGACCTGATTGCCAAATCCGCCACCCGCCTGCGCCGCACCGGCACGTTTTCCTCCGTGGTGCTGCGCGAGGCGGAGCAACCGAACCCGGACGGCACCCTGGACTACACCGCGGTGGTCGAGGATCTGCCGCCGCGGCGCCTGACCTTCGGGGCCGAGATCAGCTCTTCGGACGGGCTGGAGCTGTCGGGCAGCTGGATGCACCGCAACCTGTTCGGGGCTGCTGAAAAGCTGCGGATCGAGGCGCGGCTGAGCGGCATCGGCAGCAGCAATGATATCGACGGGCGCGTTGCAGTGCGGCTGGACCGGCCGGCAGCGCTGGGGCCGGATGACCTGATCTTCTACCTGGCCGAGGCTGAACAGCTGGATGAAGAGCACTACAAGGCCACCCGGGTGTATGGCGCTGCCGGGGCGAGGCGGACTTTCTCCGACACTTTCTTTGCCGAAGCCGCGCTGGGGGCGTCTTCGATCCTGGCGGAGGACGTGTTCGGCCAGCGCCGGTTCAAATACATCGCAGGCCGGCTGCGCGCCGAATATGACGGGCGCGACAGCCGGGTGAACCCTGCCAGCGGCTATTATCTGGAAGGCATGGCGACGCCCTTTATCGGCGTCGGCGGCAGCAAGTCCGGGCTGCAGATCAAGGCGGACGGGCGCGCCTATTACGGGCTGGGCGCGGACAACCGGATCGTGCTGGCCGGGCGGCTGCAGATGGGTTCGGTCGCCGGCCCGTCGCTCAGCGAAATCTCCCCCACCCTGCTGTTCTTCTCCGGCGGTGCGGGGACGGTGCGCGGGCATGAGTTCCAGTCGCTGGGCGTGCCGGTTGGCGGCGGCACTGCCGGCGGGCGCAGCTTTGCGGCGCTGTCGGGCGAGGTGCGGGGCAAGGTCACCGGTACGATCTCCCTGGTCGGCTTCTACGACATCGGTTTTGTCGATGCGGACAGCTTTGTGTCCGGGTCATCCGCCCGCCATGCAGGCGCCGGCATCGGGCTGCGCTATGATGTGGCGGGGATCGGGCCGATCCGGCTCGACCTCGCCTATCCGGTCGACGGCGGGACCGAGGACGGGCTGCAATTCTATATCGGGATAGGACAGGCGTTTTGAGACAGCTTCTTGCCTATAGCCTTGCCCTGGGCCTCGCGGCCTCGCCGCTGGCGGCGCAGGACACTACTGAGGAGGACGCCGGCGGGCTGCTGGTCGATTTCCTGGAGGACACGCTGTCCGGCGACAGCCGCTATATCAGCGTCAGCGGGCTGGAGGGGGCGTTCTCCTCCCAAGCGAAGATCAAGAAGATCACGGTGGCCGACGAGGACGGCATCTGGCTGACCATCGAGGGGGCGGCGCTGGACTGGAACCGGCTGGAGCTGCTGCGCGGGCGGTTCTCGGTCAATGAGCTGTCGGCGGAGCGCATCGCGGTGGAGCGCGCGCCCGAGCCGCTGCCGCCGGATCCGGAACTGCCGGAGGCGGAGGCCACGCCCTTTGCCCTGCCGGAGCTGCCGGTGGCGATCGAGCTGGGCCAGATCAAGGCGGCGCGGATCGAGCTGGGCGAGGCGCTGGCCGGAACCGCCGCCAGCCTGCGGGTCGAGGGCTCGCTGAAGCTGGCGGACGGCACGCTGGACACCAAGCTGGAGGCGGTGCGGCTGGACAAGCCCGGCGACCAGCTGCGGCTGGAGGCGGGTTATGCCAATGAAACCCAGCAGATCACTCTGGACCTGGCGCTGGATGAGGCCCCGGGCGGGCTGATCTCGCGCAGTCTGGACCTGCCTGGCAACCCGGACCTGCAGCTGACCGCCAAGGGCAGCGGCCCGGTCACGGATTTCACCGCCGGTATCAGCTTCAGCTCCAACGGGGCGGAGCGGCTGGCGGGCCAGGTGGTGCTGGCGGCCCGGCCCCTGCCTGCGGATGCGGCGCCGGAAACGCCGCGCGATATCCGGTTTTCCGCCGATCTGGGCGGCAATATCGACGTGCTGCTGCCGCCGGTGCACCGGCCCTTCTTTGGCCCCGGCCTGCGGCTGAACGTCAAAGGCACGCGCGAAGGCAGCGGCGCGGTTGCACTGGAGACGCTGGTCCTGCGCACCCGGGCGCTGCAAGTGAGCGGCGCCGCGGCGCTGGCGGCGGGCGGCAGGCTGGACACCGCCAACCTGAAGGCCGCCATCACCCCGCCCCCGGGCCAGGCCGCGGTGGCCCTGCCGGCGGGCGGCGGCCAGACCACGCTGGCGGCGGCGGATCTGCAGCTGCGCAAGCGGACGGACGGCAACTGGAGCCTGGACGGGGTTCTGAACCAGCTGAGCCACCCGGGCGCGCTGGTCGATCAGGCTGAGGTCACCGGCCGCGGCACGCTGGATCAAAGCAGCGGCTTTGCGCTGGAGGGGCGGCTGTCGGCCGCGCTCAGCGGGTTCCAGCCGCGCGACCCCGCGCTGGCCAAGGCCACCGGCAGCGACATCCGCTTTGACGGCACGCTCAGCACCGAAGGCCCCGGGGCGCTGCGGATCACGGATATGGAACTGCGCGGCACCGATTACCAGGCGTCGGGCGATGTTGCGCTGGACGGGCTGGAAGAAGGGCTGAAGATCACCGCGGACCTGACCGCGGAGGCGTCGGAGCTGGCGCGGTTCTCGGACCTCGCCGGGCTCCCGCTGGGCGGTTCGGTGCGGACGGAGGTGCAGGGCTCGTTCACGCCGCTGTCCGGCGCCTTTGACACGGACCTGGAGCTCATCGCCGAAGACCTCTCAGCCGGGATTGCCAAGGCGGATGAACTGCTGGCGGGCACCACCACGCTGGCGCTGAAGGCGTCGCGGGACGAGGCTGGCATTGCTATCGACAGGTTCGAGCTGAAGGGCAGCGCGCTGGAGGCTTCTGCTGCGGGCACGCTCAACAATGACAGCGGCCAGATGGAGATCACCGCCCGGCTGACCAAGGTGGAGGTTCTGCTGCCGCAGGCCCCCGGCACGCTGGAGCTGGCCACCAGCGTCACCCGCACCGGCAGGCGGTTTGATGGCGTGGCCGAGCTGACCGGGCCGCATTCCTCCAGCGCCCGGCTGGACGGATCAGTGACGCTGGAGGGCGACGCCGATTTCGACTTTGCCGCTGCCTTCAACGAGCTGGAGCGGTTTGTGCCGGAACTGGCGGGCCGGCTGACGGCCGAAGGCACTGCGGAGCGGCGTAACGGCGAATGGCAGATCGCGGCCAGAGCGGATGGCCCTGCGGACCTGACTGTCGAGGCCGAGGGCCGGTTTGCCGAAAGCAACGGCAGCAGCGATCTGCGCTTTGACGGCGCCATCGGCCAGCTGCAGCAGCTGGTGCCGGACCTGGCCGGACGGCTGGCCGCCAAGGGCACCGCCGCCCGCCGCGACGGCACCTGGACAGTGGACAGCACCGCCAGCGGCCCCGCGGGCATCGACAGCCGCATTGCGGGCAGCTGGAACGAGGCCGAGGGCACCGCGGACGTCACCGCCAAGGGCACCCTGCGGCTGGAGGGGATGAATCCGTTCATCTCTCCCAACCTGCTGCAGGGGCCTGCGAATTTCGATCTGGCCCTGCGGGGGGAACCGGCGCTGGATTCCCTGAGCGGCACAGTCACGGTCCCCGGCGCCTCGCTGGCGATCCCAGCGGCGGCGCAGCGGCTGGATGATATCAACGCCACTGTCTCCTTTGCCCGTTCCAGCGCCCAGGTGCAGGTCTCGGCCCGCGGCCGCGACGGCGGCACCTTGCAGATCAGCGGCCCTGTGTCGATGCGCCTGCCCTTCAGCAGCAACCTGCAGATTGCCATCGGCGGCCTGGTGGTGACCGACAACCTGTCCTATGAAACCCTGCTGAACGGCAGCCTGACGCTGTCCGGGGCGATGGCGGGCGACAAGCGGATCGACGGGCGGATTGATGTGGGCGAGACCAATATCAACCTCAACACCGCCGGCGGTTCGGTCTCGTCGGCGCCGATCCCGCCGATCCGCCATGTGAACGCGCCGCGCGATGTGCGCCAGACCCTGGCGCGGGCCGGGCTGACCGGCAACAACGGCGGCGGCGGGGGCGGCTCGGCCAGAACCGAACTGGACATCCTGATCAGCGCCCCCTCGCGGGTCTTTGCCCGCGGCCGCGGCCTGCGCGCGGAGCTGGGCGGCGACATCCGCCTGCGCGGCACCACTGCGCGGCTGTCGCCCTCGGGCCAGATCAGTCTGATCCGCGGCACCTTCGACATCCTGGGCCGGCGGCTGGAACTGGACGAGGGGCGGATCACCCTGCTGGGCGATCTGAAACCCTACCTGGAGTTCAAATCCACCGCGGCCACCGGCGAGGGCACCGCCACGCTGGAAATCTCCGGCCGCGTCGATGCGCCGGAGATCAAGGTGACCTCAGACCCGCCGCGCCCGTCCGAGGAGGCGCTGGCGCTGTTGCTGTTCGGCGACAACATCGAGGACATCTCGCCGCTGGCGCTGGCGCGCCTGGCCGGCTCGGCGCTGACGCTCAGCGGGCGCGGCGGCGGCGCCCAGAGCAGGGTGCGCGAGGCCACCGGCGCGGATGCCGTCGACATTGGCGCCGACAACCTGGGGGCAGGCCAGCTGGGGCTGGGCGGTTACGTGGCGGAGAACGTCTATACCGATTTCAACGTCAACACCCGCGGCGACAGCGAGCTGAGCATCAACCTGGATGTGACAAACAGCCTGACGGTGCAGGGCACGGTGGACAGCGAGGGCGAGACCGGCTTCGGGCTGTTCTTCAAGCGCGATTACTGACGGCGGTGCAGCGGCGGCAGGCCGGGTTGCGCGCAATAGGCCTGCAGCACATCCTGCAGGCTGGCAATACTGCCGCTGGAAAGCTCTGCAGCGCGGTGACCCCGATGCCGGGCGCCGCCAGGGCCGGCCGGACCCTGCTGCTGCCGGCAGCCCCGTCCAGAACGGTCAGGTCCGCCGCCATCTGCCGCGGTCCAGTCCGATCATCTCCCCGGCCATCAGACTGCAGCAATCCCGCCGCAATTGCGATTGAGCCGGCAGGCAGCGCTTGCAGCGGCAAGCGGAACCCTGCAGGCTGGCAGCAGTTTTCCCGGCAGGCGCAAGACGGAGCCCCGCGTGCACAGATCAATCGGCCACAGGCTGGCGGCCCGCGCCGGGCGGATGGCGCAAGACGCCCTGCACCGCGCACGGCTGCACAGGTCGCTGCGCCATCTGCACGGCCCCGCCCATCGCTTTGCCGCGCCGCAGGAGGTGGTGCTGATCGCGCTGGTGCGGGACGGGGCGTATTACCTCGACGTGTTTTTCGAGTATTACCGGCGGCTGGGTGTGAGCTGCTTTGTGTTCATCGACAACGGCTCTGCCGACGGCACGGTGGACCGCATCCGGCAGGAGCCGGGGACTGCGGTGCTGCGCTCCGCCCTGCCCTGGCTGGAGTTTGAAAACAGCCTCCGCGCCTATGCCGCCAGCCGTTACGGGCGGGACCGCTGGTGCCTGTTTGCCGACATGGACGAGCTCTTCGATGTCGAGGGCAGCAGCACCGCCGGGCTGCCCGGGCTGACCCGCTATCTGGCGCAACAAGGCTATACCGCGCTGCAGGCGCAGATGCTGGAGATGTTCCCCAAGGGCCCGCTGGCAGCGGCCCGCGGGCTGTCCTATGCCGAAGCGGTCAAGGCCTTCCGCTATTGCGATATCAGCACGGTTCAGGCGCTGGACTATGGCCACGACGACACCGGGCTTGCCTACTACCTGCGCCAGAACCGCCTGCCGCCGGGCGGGGCGCAGATGCTGTACGGCGGGGTGCGCGGCAAGGTTTTTGGCGAGCGCTGCTGCCTCAGCAAGCACCCGCTGGTGTTCAACGGTGCCGGCGTGCAGGCGGCGGTGCATCCGCATGTCTCCGCCAGAGTGGCGGTAGCGGATATCGAAGGGCTGATCCGCCACTACAAGTTCGCGGGCGACAGCCTGGCGCGGGATCTGCAGACCCGGGCCGAGGCGCTTTCGGAGCATGGCGAGGACAGGCTGCGCAGCGATGCGATGCAGGCGCAGCCGGAGCTGAGCCTGTGGTCCGAAGCGGCGATCGAAAACGCAAGCATCGCCGATCTGCAGCGCTTGGGCTTCCTGCGCCACGCGCCGGGTTACAGCGGTTTTCTGGCAGGGCGCGGCGCATGAGCGCCCCGGCCATCGGCGCCGTGGTGATCGGCCGCAATGAGGGCGCGCGGCTGATCCGCTGCCTGCGCTCGCTGCAGGGCCAGGTGCAGCAGCTGATCTATGTGGACAGCGGCTCCACCGACGGCTCGGCCGAGGCGGCACGGGGCCTGGGCGCTGAGGTCGTCAATCTGGACCTGAGCCGGCCCTTCACCGCCGCCCGCGCCCGCAACGCCGGGCTGGCCGCCCTGAGGGATGGCATTGAGCTGGTGCAATTCGTGGACGGCGATTGCGAGGTGGACCCCGGCTGGATCGCCGGGGCGGCGGCGTTTCTGCAGGCGCATTCCCGGGCCGCCGTGGTTTGCGGACGGCGGCGGGAGCGCTTTCCGGAGGCGTCGGTCTATAACCGGCTGTGCGATGCGGAGTGGGACACGCCCATTGGCGAGGCCAAAGCGTGCGGCGGCGATGCGCTGATGCGGGTGGCGGCGGTCTATACCGCGGGCGGCTACCGCGAGAGCCTGATTGCCGGCGAGGAGCCGGAGCTGTGCCTGCGGCTGCGGCGGGCGGGCTGGCAGATCTGGCGGCTGAACGCTGAAATGACGCTGCACGACGCGCAGATGACCCGCTTTGGCCAATGGTGGAACCGCAGCCGCCGGGCGGGCCACGCCTTTGCCGAGGGCGCGGCGCTGCATGGCGCAGGGCCGGAGCGCCACTGGGCGGCCGAGACCCGCCGCGCGTTCCTCTGGGGCGCGGTGCTGCCCGCAGCCATCGCGGCCGCCGGGCTGATCAGCCCCTACCTGCTGCTGGCGGCGCTGATCTACCCGGCCCAGGTTCTGCGCCTGTCCCGCCGCATGGGGTATGAGCAGGCACTGTTTTCGGTCTTGGGCAAATTTGCCGAAGCCTCCGGCGCGCTGGAGTATCACTGGCGCCGCTGGCGCGGCACGGCGCGCGGCATTCTGGAGTACAAGTAGAATACTCAGGGGCTTTGCCCCTCTTGGCCTGCCGGCCAATTCACCCCAGGATATTTTCAGCCAGAAGAATAAGGGATCCCGTCTTCTTCTGGCTGCAAATATCCCGGAGCGCGAGGCAGAGCCTCGCAAAAAACCGCTTTTCCGGCTGCTGATCCTGTTTGGCTCACCGCGCGCGGATGCGCCAGGCTCTCAGGACCTGGCCGGGCAGGACCGCCAGGCATTTGGCATAGCGCGGCAGCAGCCGGGACGGGCTGGAGAGCGCCCGCCACAGCCACTCCATCGTAATCGCCCGCACCCAGGCTGGCGCCCGTTTCTGGTGGCCGCCGAGGAAATCAAGCCCGGCCCCGACAGAGGCAAACCCGGTGCGCGGCGCCAGGCGGCGGCCGCGCTGCGCCAGGCGCTCCTGCTTGGGGGCGCCCAGCGCCAGGAAACACAGGCAGGGGCCGGTTTCGTCCAGCCGGTGCAGGATCCGGTCCGCCTCTTCGCCGTCTGGGTCGAACCGGCCCGAAGGCGCGTGGCACCAGGCGATTTCCAGTCCCGGCACTTCGGCAGTCAGTGCCGCCGCGGCGTCCGCCAGCGCCTCACCGGTGCTGCCCGCCAGCGCCACCGGCACCCCGGCCTCTGCCGCCAGGCGGCACAGCGGCAGCACCATGTCCGAGCCCGGCATCAGCTCCACCGGGCGCCCGGCAAGCCGCGACAGCCAGACAATCGGGCGCCCGTCCGCCACCACCAGGTCCTGCGCCTGGTAGGCGGCCAGAAAATCCGGCGAGTCCGACAGCTTGACCAGATGGTCGAGGTTCACGGTGGCCAGCGCAAAGCCCTGACGCGCCTTGAACCGGGCGCGGATCTCCGCCTCCAGCAGCGCCCGGCTGGGCATGTTCACCGCCACCCGGCGGCCATTGAACTCGAAATACAAAACACACCCCCCGGTTTCTGCCCGGCCCCCTGATACATCCGCCGCCCGCCTCAGGCCAGCACAGGGCAGCAGGGCCGTGGGCCAGCGTGGCATCGCTGCACACCGTTTACCGGTTCTTGCAAATCCGCGGGACAGCGCCTGCGGCAATCGTTAAACTTTGACACAACAACCGGGGAACGAGGGGAAACTGGCCTGTGCCCAATGCCTTGGCCTATCTGATGCTGCTGGCCTGGCCGCTGGCCAGCCTGGTGCTGTTCCGGCGCCTGCCGCTGGAGCGGGCGGTGCTGTGGTGCATCATCGCGGGCTATCTGCTGCTGCCGCCGCTGGCCGAGTTCGACCTGCCGCTGGTGCCGGATATGGACAAGTTCGCCATCCCCTCGGTGATGGCCTTCCTGCTGTGCGCCCTGCTGCTGCGCAAGCCGGTGCCGCTCTTGCCGCGGCATCCGGCGGTGCGGCTGCTGGCGCTGCTGTTCGTCTTCGGCGTCATCCCCACGGTGCTGACCAACGGCGAGCCGATCCTGTTCCGCAAGATCGCCAATTCCGACCCGATCATTTTCCTGACCGATCAGCTGCCGGGCCTGCGGTGGCGCGATCTTGGCTCGGTCGTCATCAACCAGATGATCGTGCTGATGCCGTTCCTGCTGGCGCGCCGCTACCTGTCGACGCCCGAGGCGCAGCGCGAGCTGCTGCTGGCGCTGATGATCGGCGGGCTGGCCTATTCCCTCCCGTCGCTGATCGAGATCCGGTTCAGCCCGCAGATCAATGTCTGGATCTACGGCTTTTTCCAGCATGACTTCAGCCAGATGATGCGCCAGGGCGGCTTCAGGCCCATCGTGTTCCTGCCGCATGCGCTGTGGCTGGCGTTCTTCATGCTGTCGGCGCTGCTGGCCGCCACCGCCCTGGCGCGCGCGGCCTCCGGCGGGCACCGGCTCCGCCTGGCTCTGGCGGCCGCCTATCTGTTTGCCGTGCTGGTGCTGTGCAAGAGCCTGGCCTCGCTGGCCTATGCGCTGGCCTTTGTCCCGGTCGTGGCGCTGGCGCCCTTGCGCTGGCAGCTGCGGGCGGCGCTGGTGCTGGCGGTGATCGCGGTGGTCTACCCGATGCTGCGCAACACCGGGCTGGTGCCGACCGAGGCGCTGGTGGCCCAGGCCGAAGTGATCAGCGCCGAGCGGGCGCAGTCGCTGAACTACAGGTTCGAGAACGAGGCGCAGCTGCTGGGGCGCGCCGCCGAGAAACCCTGGTTCGGCTGGGGCGGCTGGGGCCGCAACCTGGTGCGGCATGAGGAGACCGGCCAGATCCTGTCGATTCCCGACGGGCGCTGGATCATCGTATTCGGCACCTTCGGCTGGCTCGGCTACATCGCCGAGATGGGGCTGCTGGCCGCGCCCCTGCTGCTGCTGGCCAAGGCCGCGCGGCAAATGCCTGCGGGCAGCGTCTCACCCTATGCCGCGCCGGTTGCGCTGATCCTGGCCGCAACCATGGTCGACATGCTGCTGAACGCGACGCTGATCCCGATCACCTGGATGTGCGCCGGATCGGTGCTGGGTTATGCGGAGCGGCTGCTCTACCCGGGCTTGTTCCGCCCCAAACCCGCACTATTTGGCGGTGCGCAGGCGATGCTGCCTGACACCGCCGGGCCAGAGAGGCGCAGCATCCTGTGATGCCGCAATCTTTCCGCTTTTCCGGCTCAATTTGACATAATGCGTCCACAGGCTGGCCCTATGGATTGACGATTATAAACAGGATGACACCGCCGCGCGGCACAGATGGGGATCTGGCGCCGCGCGGCGGCACAACAGCCGGGGAGAACCCCGGCATCTCAAATCAACCCGTCCGGCGGGCCCGGCCATCTTCGCAAAGCGGGACTGGCTGCGGCGTGCCGGGCTGTTTGCGAAGGGCCGGTGGGTCAGGTAGTGACGATGCAGGATGGGAAACCCGCAGCCGGGGGCGCTGACGGAGCGCGTGCGGCAGGAGATATCGCAATTGTCGGGCTGTCGGTGACAGTGCCCGGTGCGGGCACTGCCGAGGCGTTCTGGCGGAACCTGCGCGACGGCATTGAATCGATTGAGGTGCTGGACCGGGACACCCTGCTGGCAAACGGCGAGCGGGCATCCGTGCTGGCCGACCCCAACTATGTGCCCGCATCGGCCCGGCTGCAGGGGTTTGACGAATTCGATGCGGAGTTCTTCGGCTTCAGCCCCAAGGAAGCTGCCATCCTCGACCCCCAGCACCGCAAGTTCCTGGAAGTGGCCTGGGGCGCGATGGAAAACGCAGGCCATCCGCCGGAAAGCATCGGCGGCCCCATCGGCGTTTATGCAGGCTGCGGCATGGGCAGCTATTTCTATTTCAACATCTGCTCGAACCCTGCCCTGGTCGATGACGTGGGCATGTTCCTGCTGCGCCACACCGGCAACGACAAGGACTTCCTGTCGACCCGGGTGAGCCACGTGTTCGACCTGCACGGGCCGTCGGTCAACGTGCAGACCGCCTGCTCCACCTCGCTGGTGGCGGTGCATTACGCCTGCAAGGCCCTGCGTGAGGGCGAGTGCGATATGGCGCTGGCGGGCGGTGTCACCATCGAGCTGCCGCAGGGGCGCGGCTATCTCTACAAGGAAAACGAGATCCTCAGCCCGGACGGCCACTGCCACGCCTTCGACCATAGGGCGCAAGGCACTGTTTTTGGTTCCGGCGCCGGTGCGGTGGCGCTGCGGCGGCTGGAGGATGCGATTGCCGACGGCGACCACATCTGGGCGGTGATTAGGGGCTCGGCCATCAACAACGACGGCGCGGACAAGGCCGGTTACCTGGCGCCCTCGGTAGGCGGCCAGTCGGCGGCGGTGCAAGCCGCGCTGGAGGCCGCAGGAACCCCGGCGGAGACCATCGACTATGTCGAATGCCACGGCACCGGCACCTATCTGGGCGACCCGATCGAAGTGTCGGCGCTGACCGACGCCTACCGGGCCACCACACAGGACACCGGCTATTGCCGCATCGGCTCGGTCAAGACCAACATCGGCCATCTGGACACCGCGGCAGGGGTTGCCAGCCTCACCAAGACCGCGCTGGCGCTGCACCACAAGGAAATCCCGCCCTCGCTGGGCTTTGAGGCGCCGAACCCGGCCATCGATTTCGAAACCTCGCCGTTCAAGGTGAATGCCGCCCTCACGCCATGGCAGCCGCACAAGGGGCCGCGGCGGGCCGGCGTCAACTCGCTCGGCGTCGGCGGCACCAACGCCCACGTGATCCTGGAGGAAGCGCCAGAGCGTGCGCCCTCGGAGGAAAGCGACTTCCCGTTCCAGATCCTCTGTGTCTCCGGCCAGTCCAAGGCGGCGCTGGATGCCAACACCCAGGCGCTGGCGGAGTATTTGCGGGCCAATCCCCAGGCTGATCTGGCCGACGTGGCCTTCACCCTCAAAGAAGGCCGCCGCGGTTTTGCCAAACGGCGGGTGCTGGTGGCAGAAACACCCGCCGAAGCCGCCCAACTGATAGAAGAAAACGATCCCCGCAAGGTCTTCACCCACGACCGCTTGGGTGATGCGCCGGAGGTGGTCTTCATGTTCCCCGGCGGCGGCGCACAATATGCCGGGATGGCGCGGGATCTATACGAGACCGAGCCGGTCTTTGCCGAGTGGATGGACCGTGGGCTGGAGCATCTGCAAAAGAGCCTCGACTACGACATCCGCGCCATCTGGCTGCCGGAAGACGGCGCGGAGGACGCGGCCAATGCCAAGCTCCAGCAGCCCTCGGTGCAGCTGCCGCTGATCATGATCGTGGAATACGCGCTGGCGCAGCTGTGGATCAGCTGGGGCGTGAAACCCGCCGCGCTGGTGGGCCATTCGATGGGTGAAAACACCGCCGCTTGCCTGGCTGGTGTTATGTCCTTTGAGGACTGCATCGACCTGGTCCTGCTGCGCGGGCGGCTGTTTGACACCGTCCCTGCGGGCGGGATGCTGTCCATCGCCCTGCCGCTCAAGGAGGTCGAGGCCATCATCGGCGATGATCTGGACATTGCCAGCGTCAACGCCCCTGCCCTCACCGCCGTCTCCGGCCCGCAGGACGCGCTGGACCGTCTGGCCGCGGAACTGACTGGCCGCGAGGTTGAGCACCAGCGCATCCAGATCGACATTGCCGCCCACTCCCGGATGCTGGACGGCATCCTGCAGGAATACGGCGATTTCATCCGTACGTTGGAGCTGATAGCACCCAAGCTGCCGATGATCTCCAACCGCACCGGCGCGCCGCTGACGGCGGAGCAGGCCACCAGCGCCGAGTATTGGGTCGGCCAGCTGCGCAACACCGTGCGCTATGCCGATTGCATCGAGACCCTCGCCAAAACCCCGAACCGCGTGTTCCTGGAGGTCGGCCCCGGCAAGGCCCTCAGCGCGCTGGCGCAGATGTCGCCGGCGGTGAAACAGGGCCAGGTGCTCAGCTCGCTGCGCCACCCGGACCAAGAGGTGATGGACGATAGCTATTTCTTTGGTGTCATCGGCCGGCTTTGGGCCTGCGGGGTAGAGGCCGACTGGCAGCAGATCTGGGGCGAGGCGCGGCGCAACCGCCTGCCCTTGCCCGGCTACGCCTTCCAGCGCAGCCGCTATTTCATCGAACCGGGCAAACCGGCGGTGGAGGAAGACCCCGCGCCAGCCCGCCACGCGGACCTCAAGGACTGGGGCTACCGCCCCGCCTGGCGCCCGCGGCTGGCCGACTGCGCCCTCGATGTGGCGCAGGAGCTGGGCCATGAGCCGCACAGCTGGCTGATCTTCGAGGACGAATGCGGCCATGCCGCCCGTGCCGCCGAACGTCTGGAGGCTGCGGGGCACAGCGTCGCGCGCGTGCGCGCTGGCGACACCTATGCGCAGCTTTCGCCGAACTCCTATATCCTGCCGCCGGAACAGGGCCGCGCCGCCTATGGCGCGCTGCTGGCGGACCTGACCGAAGCCGGGCTGCTGCCGGACCGGATCGCGCATTTCTGGCTGGTGACGGAGGGCGAACGCTTCCGCCCCGGATCCTCCTTCTTTGACCGCAATCTGGAGATGGGCTTCCACGCCCTGACCGCCCTGGCGCAGGAGCTGGGCAACGCCGATCTGCCCGGACCGGTGCATCTGACCGTCTTCACCACCGGTGCCGCGCAGGTGCGGGATGAGGCCTTGCCCTACCCGGAAAAGGCGATGATCGCAGGCCCCTTGGGCGTGATCCCGCGCGAGTTGCCGGGGCTGACCTGCACCGCCGTGGATATCGAACTGCCGCAGGCGCCGCAGGGCCTGTTTGCCCGCAGACCGGCGGAGACGGACCTCACCCACCGTGTGCTGGAAGAGCTGATGGCAGAACCCGCCAATACCTCCGCCGCCTGGCGCGGGGAGAAGCGGTTCGAACTCAGCTGGCGCCCGCAGCCGCTGCCCGAACCAGAGACCCCGCCGTTCAAACAGGGCGGTCATTACCTGATCACCGGCGGCTATGGCGGCATCGGCCTGGCCATTGCCGGCCATCTGATGCGGGACTACGGGGCCAGGATCTCGCTGATCTCCCGCGAGGGCCTGCCGCCGCGCGCAGCCTGGGACCGGTATCTCAGCAGCCACAGCCCGGCCAACCGAACGGCCCGGCGCATCCGCGCGGTCATGGCGCTGGAGGAAACCGGCAGCGGCAGCGTGCTGCCGCTCGCCGCCGACGTCTGCCACGCCGGCGAGCTGCGCACCGCACGGGAGCAAGCCGAGGCCGCCAACGGCCCGCTCACCGGTGTGATCCACGGCGCCGGCGTCATCAATGACGGCCCGCTGCTGGCCAAGGACGAGGACCAGATCGCCCGCGTCCTGGCCCCCAAAGTCAGCGGGCTGCGCGCGCTTGACGCGGTGTTCCCGGACGGCAGCCTGGAGCTGCTGGTGCTGTTCTCCTCCTCCTCTGCCGTGACCCGGCCTGCGGGCCAGGTGGATTACATCGCCGCCAACGAGTACCTCAACGCCTGGGCCAAGCACCGCGCAGGCGGGCAGACCCGTGTCGTGGCGGTGGATTGGGGCGTCTGGGCGGATACCGGCATGGCCGCCGATGCCATGAGTGCCCGCAACAGCACCGCAGGCGCCAGCACGCCGGAGCCCTGCCCGCAGCCGCTGCTGCAGCAGCAAGGGTTCGACGCCGCGGGCAACCGCATCTTCACCCCCCGGTTCAGCACGGACGACTGGCTGCTGGATGAGCACCGCACTGCGGATGGCACTGCCCTGGTGCCCGGCACCGGCTATATCGAAATGGCGGCCGAGGCGCTGGCGGCGGCAGGTGCCCAAGGGCCATTCGAAATCCGCGATCTCTATTTCTTGCGCCCGCTGGTTGTTCAGGACGGCCACCCCCAAAACGTTCTGGTTAGACTCGAAGCTAAAGAAAATGGTTATGAACTGTTTGTTTACTCGGCGTATACAAATGGTTACTCTCTGAATTGTCAGGCAATGCTGGCCTTCGCGGCGGAGGCAGAATGTCCCGCCGCCCTCAACCTTCAGAAGATTTTCACCCGATGCCCGGAGGAGCAGGCGCCTGTCTGCGGGCGCCTGCAATCCCCGCAGGAGGCGCATCTGCGCTTTGGCCCGCGCTGGCATGTTCTGGAGCGCGCCGCCCTGGGGGATGGCGAAGGGATTGCCTCACTCTCCCTGCCAGAGGCTGCGGCGCAGGACGGCACCCTGCTGCATCCCGGCCTGATGGACCTGGCCACCGGCTGGGCGATGGGGCTGATCCCCGGGTATCAGGCAGATGCCCTTTGGGTGCCGGTGTCCTACAGCGCGATCCGTGTCTTTGCGCCGCTGACCCCGAACATCTGCAGCCACGTGCGGCTGGCCGGAGCGCCGGACAGCGCCTCCGCCGTATTCGATGTGACGTTGACAGATGCCGACGGCAAAGTGCTGGCCGACATCGAAGGCTTCCGGATGCAGCGTCTAGCCTCCGGCTTTGACGCCTCTGTGAAGGCAGCAGAGCCCGACGCCAGTGCGGCTGAGCTGGGGCTGGAACCCGCCCGCAGTGCCCAGCCGCTGTCACCCGAAGAACGCCGTCTGCAGCTGAACATTTCCAACGGTATCAAGGCGGAAGAAGGTGGCGAGGCCCTGGCCCGCGCCATTGCCGCCGGCCTGCCGCAAGTGGTGGTTTCCTCGCTGGACCTGCCCGCGCTGATCGCCCAGGCGGCACAAACCGCCGCGCCTGCCGCGGGTGAGGCGCAGACCTTCGACCGCCCGCAGCTCGACACCGATTACATCGCCCCGCGCAACCCGGTGGAGGAGGAACTGGCCAGGCTGTTTGCCGCGCTCCTCGGCGTGTCGCAGGTGGGGATCGAGGACAGTTTCTTTGACCTTGGCGGCCACTCGCTGATTGCGGTGCGGCTGTTTGCGCAGGTGAAACGCCGCTTTGACGTGGAATTCCCGCTGTCGGTGCTGTTCGAGGCCCCCAGCGTCGCGGCACTGGCCGAGCGGATCATCGAGCGCACCGGCGGCGGGGTTGCGGCGGAACCGGGAGACACCCCGCAAACCGCGGAAGAACAGCCGCAATATACCCATCTGGTGCAGCTGCATCCCGGCGACGGCACCGGGCGGCGGCCCTTCTTCCTGGTCGCGGGCATGTTCGGCAATGTGCTGAACCTGCGTCACCTGGCACTGCAGGTCGGCAAGGACCGCCCGGTCTATGGCCTGCAGGCCAAGGGGCTGGTGGGCGAGGACACCCCGCACAGCCGGATCGAGGATGCCGCCCGCAGCTGCCTCTCCGAAATCCGCCAGATCCAGCCCGAGGGCCCCTATCTGCTCGGCGGCTTCTCCGGCGGCGGAATCACCGCCTATGAGATGGCGCAGCAGCTGAAGGAGCAGAGCCAGGAGACCGCCGCGCTGATCCTGCTGGACACGCCGCTGCCGGTGCGCCCGGCCCTCAAGCGTCAGGACAAGGCATTGATCAAGCTGGCGGAACTGCGCCGCAAGGGCCCGGGGTATCTGGCCGAATGGGCCAAAAACCGCATCGCCTGGGAGATTGAAAAGCGGCGCGCCAGCCCGGCAGAAACCGGCGCCCGGCCGGAGTTCAACAACCGCAAGATCGAACTGGCCTTCCGCGCGGCGGTCGAGGCCTATGCCCTCAGGCCCTGGCATGGCCCGCTCACCCTGTTCCGGCCGCCGCTGGACCGTAAGTGGCAGGTTTCAGGCGGCAATTGGGTCAGCGGCGAGCGTGAGTATGTGTTTGACGACAATGACTGGACCAAATGGGCCCCCGCCACCGAAGTGGCCGAAGTGCCGGGCGATCACGACAGCATGGTGCTGGTGCCCAACGTCAGCGTGCTGGCCGCGGGCGTGAAGGCCCGGCTGGACGCCGCCGATGCCGCCGCCGGACGATCCCGCTATGCCCAGGCCGCGGAGTGACCCTGATGACCCAGCAGCGCATCCTTGCCATCCTTCTCAACTACCGCACGCCGGAGATGACCCTGCAGGCGGCAGAGGCGGCCCTGCGCGAGATGGAGGATCTGCCGGGCGAGCTGCTGATCATCGACAACGGCTCGGGCGACGGGTCCTTTGACCATATCCGCAGGGAGGCCGAAGCCCGCGGCTGGCTGAACAGCGGGCGGCTGCGGCTGCTGGCCTCGCCGGTCAACGGCGGCTTTGGCGCAGGGATGAACATCGGCATCCAGGCGGGCCTCGCAGACGGCAGCGCGCCGGAGTTCTATTACCTCTTGAACTCCGACGCCTTTGTGCAGGGCAGCACCATCCGCACCCTGCGCGACTTCCTGCTGGAGCGCCCCGGCGCAGGCCTGGCCGGCTCTTACGTGCGCGGCACCGATGGCACGCCGCACCGCACCGCTTTCCGCTTCCCCTCCATCGCGGGGGAGTTCGAGGCCAGCGTGCGCACCGGTATCTTTACCCGTCTGCTGAAACCCTGGGTCGTGGCAATGGAGATGCCGCAGGGCGAGGTGCAGGTCGACTGGACCGCCGGCGCCAGCCTGATGATCCGCCGCGAGGTGATCGAAGCCGTGGGCGGTTTCGACGAGACCTTCTTCCTCTATTTCGAGGAGACCGACCTCTGCCGCCGCGCCGCCCGCGCCGGCTGGCGCACCCACTATGTGCCCGCCAGCGAGGTGGCGCATGTGGGCTCTGCCTCTACCGGCATGAAGGGCTGGCAGCGCACGCCCGGCTACTGGTTCGACTCGCGCCTGCATTACTTCGTCAAGAACCACGGCCGTGCCTATGCCACCGCCGCCACGATGGCCCGCATCACGGGCAGCCTGATCTATGGCCTGCGCCGCCTGATCCAGAACAAGCCGCAGGCCGATCCGCCGCATTTCCTGCGCGATCTCTGCCTGCACAGCCTGCGCGCGCTGATTGCGCCGCGCCGCACACCGCCTTCGGAAACGCGCCTCCCTTCTCCGCTTGCAAAGGAGCAGAAATGACCGCATTCACCTGTGCCCTGATCGGCAATGAATCCCTTCTGATCGGCTGCGCCGATGCGCTGCTGGCCCGCGGCCACCAGATCCGGGCGGTGGTTTCACAGGACGCGGACATCCGCGCCTGGGCCGCGAACAAGGGGCTGACACTCCTGGATAAACCCGCGGAGCTGACCGGCGGTTTCGATTGGCTGCTGTCAATTGCCAACCTCGCCGTGATCCCCGACGACGTGCTGGCCCTGGCCGCCAAGGGCGCGGTCAACTTCCACGACGGCCCCCTGCCCCAATACGCGGGCCTCAACACCCCCAACTGGGCGCTGATCAACGGCGAGACGCAGCACGGTATCACCTGGCATCTGATCGAGGGCGGCGTCGATGAGGGCGATATCCTGGCCCAGCGGATGTTTGATGTGGCGGCGGATGAGACCGCTTTCAGCCTCAACTCCAAATGCTACGCGGCGGCGATGGACAGCTTTGGCGAGGTGGTGGCGCAGCTAGAAACCGGTGAACTGAACCGCCGCAAACAGGACCTGAGCCAGCGCCGCCTGTTCAAAAAATCCGACCGCCCGGCCGCAGGCGGGATGCTCGATTTCACCCAACCTGCAGAAGAACTGGCCCGGCTGGTGCGGGCGCTCGATACTGGCGGTTACTGGAACCCGATGTGCGCTGCCAAGCTGCGCGTCGGCGAGGCCGTCGTGCTGGCAGGCGGCGTGGAAACTGCCGAGGGCAGCGGCGAGCCAGGTACCGTGCTGGAGGTTGCCAAGGAAAGCCTGACAGTCGCTACCGGCGATGGCGCCCTGACCCTCTCCCGTCTGACCACTCCTGCAGGCCAGCCGCTGGACATTTCCAAACTGGCCAAAGCCGGAGACAAAGTTCCCTCCCCGACCGCAGCAGAGGCCGAGGCTCTCACCGCACGCCTTGCTGCGGTTCAGGGCGGCGAAAGCCATTGGCGCCGGCGGCTTGCGGCGATGCAGCCGGTGCAGGTGCCGCTGGCCTCGGATACCGGCGGCAACGGCTCCATCCGCCGGGACATCGCCCTGCCCGACGGTCTCAGCGAAGAGCACGCCGCCACTGCCGCGCTTGCCTTTGCCCTGCTCAGCAACGGCGGCGAAACCGGGGATGTGGCGCTGTCCGTAGAAGGAATGGAGGGCCTGCCCGGCCTGATCTCAACCTGGGTGCCCTTGCAGGCCCGGCGGCAGGACAGCGTTGCGGCCCTCGTGGAGCGTACCGCGCAAGAGATTGGCAAGGCACGGAAATCCGGCGGTTTTGCCGAAGACCTGGTAGCCCGCGATCCGGGGATTTCGGCGCAATCCATGCCCGGCATCGGCCTGATGCTGGGGTGCGATGCGGCGGTTGATGGCTGCACCGCCACGGTGTCGCTGACCGATGGCGCCATGGCGCTGCACTGTGACACGGCCGTCCTGACTGACGAAGCCGCTGCCCTGCTCGCCGCCCGGCTGGAGCTGGTGCTCGGCGCCATTTCCGAAGACGGCAGCCGCCCGGTTGCGGAACTGCCGATCCTGCCCGAGGCAGAGCGCAAGCTGCTGCTGGAGGACTGGAACCAAACCGCATCGGAGTATCCCGCGGATCTGACCATCCACGCGGCGTTTGCGGCGCAGGCCGCCAGGACCCCAGAGGCCACCGCGCTGGTGTTCGAGGACCAGAGCTTCACCTATGCCGAGGTCAATTCCCGCGCCAACGCAGTTGCCGGGCGCTTACGTGAAATGAACGTAAAACCGGGTGTGCATGTGGGCATCCACATCCGCCGCGCGCCGGAACTGGTGTTCGCGGCGCTCGGGGTGATGAAGGCCGGCGGCGCCTATGTTCCACTGGACCCCGCCTACCCCGCCGACCGCATCGCGCATTACATCGCTGACAGCCAGGCGCAGGTGATCGTGACACAAGCCGCGCTGGCCGCCAGCCTGCCCGCGTCAGGCGCGCAGGTATTGGACATTGAATCTGTCACTGCGGGGACGGGCGAGAATTTCGACGGCGGCGCCACCGGCGCCGATCTGGCCTATCTGATCTACACTTCCGGCTCGACCGGCCTGCCGAAGGGGGTGATGGTCACCCATGCCAATGTCTCGAACTTCTTTGCCGACATGGATCAGCGCATCCCGCACCAGCCCGGCGATGCCTGGCTGGCGGTGACCAGCCTCAGCTTTGACATCTCGGTGCTGGAGCTGTTCTGGACGCTGTCGCGCGGCTTCAAGCTGGTGCTGTCGAGCGACGAAAGCCGGCTGGAGCTGTCCAAGGGGCCGGTGTCCCTCAGCGGCCGCAAGATGGATTTCAACCTGTTCTATTGGGGCAATGACGACGGACCGGGACCGCAGAAATACCATCTGCTGCTGGAAGGCGCCAAGTTTGCCGATCAGCACGGGTTCAACGCGGTCTGGACACCGGAGCGGCATTTCCACGCCTTTGGCGGGCCTTACCCGAACCCCTCGGTCACCGGCGCCGCAGTCGCCGCGGTGACGCAGAACATCGGCGTGCGCTCCGGCTCCTGCGTGGCGCCCTTGCACCATCCGGCGCGGATTGCCGAGGAATGGGCGGTGATCGACAACCTGACCGCAGGACGGGCCGGGATCGGTTTTGCCTCCGGCTGGCAGCCGGATGATTTCATCCTGCGCCCCGAAAACACCCCGCCTGCCAACAAGCCCGCGATGTTCGAAGCCATCGAAACCGTGCGCAAGCTGTGGCGCGGTGAAGAGGTTTCCTTCCCCCGCAAGGACGGCGGCGAGCACGCCGTCGTCACCCAGCCCCGCCCGGTCTCCCAGGAGCTGCCGGTCTGGGTCACCACCGCCGGCAACCCGGAGACCTGGCGCGAGGCGGGGGCGATCGGGGCAAACGTGCTGACCCACCTGCTGGGCCAGAGCATCGACGAGGTCGCGGGCAAGATCCGCATCTATCACGAGGCCCTGCGTGAGGCGGGCCATGACCCCGCGGATTTCAAGGTCACGCTGATGCTGCACAGCTATCTGGCGGAAACCCGCGAGGAAGCCCGCCGGGTGGCGCGGGAGCCGATGAAGGACTACCTGCGCTCCGCTGCCGGGCTGATCAAGCAATACGCCTGGGCTTTCCCCGCCTTCAAGAAACCCGAGGGCGTGAACAACCCGTTCGAGATGGATCTGGGAATGCTGTCGGAGGAGGAGCTGGAGGCGATCCTCGACTTTGCCTTTGAGCGCTATTTCGAGGACTCCGGCCTGTTCGGCACCATCGGGGACGCCTGCCAGCGGGTGGAGCAGCTGAAGCGGATCGGTGTGGATGAGGTCGCCTGCCTGATCGACTATGGCATTGCGCCGGAGGTGGTTCTGGAGGGGCTGAAGCCCTTGGCCGAGGTGCTGCGCCTGTCGAACGCGCCGCAGGAGCTGGCAGCGGATGATTTCTCGCTGGCCGCACAAATCGTGCGGCATGAGGTCAGCCATATGCAGTGCACGCCGTCGATGGCGCGGATGATTGCTGCGGATGCAGACGCCAGCGCCTGCCTGGGCCAGCTGCAGCATCTGCTGGTTGGGGGCGAGGCGCTGCCGGGCGATCTGGTGCAGGCGCTGCGCGAGGCGACCCGGGCAGAGATCCATAACATGTACGGGCCGACCGAGACGACAATTTGGTCCACGGTGGAGAAAATCTCCGCTGTCCCCGCGGGGACAGCCGGGATTGGCTCGCCGATTGCCAACACGCAGGTCTTTGTGCTGGACGAAAAACAATCGCCTGTCCCCGCGGGGACTCCCGGCGAATTGTACATCGGCGGCGCAGGTGTCACCGCAGGTTACTGGCAGCGGGAAGATCTGACGTCTGAACGGTTCGTTAACGCACCGTTCGCTGAGGGCCGGCTTTACCGCACCGGTGATCTGGTGCGCTGGACGGCGGATGGCACGCTCGCCTTCCTGGGCCGCACCGACCATCAGGTGAAAATCCGAGGCCAGCGGATTGAGCTGGGCGAGATCGAGGCGGCGCTGGCGGCGCAGCCGGGTGTGACCGGCGCCGTGGTGGTGCCGCGCGGTGACGCAGGAGCCGAGCAACTGGCGGGGTATGTCACCGCCTCTGCGCCGGTGTCCGAGGACACGCTGAAACAGGCGCTGGCGACCCGGCTGGCAGAAGTGATGGTGCCTTCGCATATCGTCACGCTGGAGGCTTTCCCGCTGACGCCGAACAAGAAAATCGACCGCAACGCGCTGCCGGACCCGCAGCCTGCGCGGGCAGAGGCCGTCCCGTCGGTGCCGCTCGATGCCGGCGCGCAGGCCAGGATCGCCACGGTCTGGAGCCGCATCCTGGGCGTTAGCGGCATCGGCGCGCAGGACAACTTCTTTGCCTTGGGCGGCCATTCGCTGCTGGCGGTGCAGGCGCACCGCGAGCTGCGCGCGGAACTGGGCACGGCGGCGCTGTCGATTACCGATATCTTCCGCTTCCCGACGCTGGCGGGGCTGGCGGCGCATATCGAGGGGCTTGCAGGCACCCCGGCAAATACGGAAGAAAAGCCCCAGGACACCGCAGGGCCGGACCGCGCCGACACCATGTCGAAACGGCGGGCGATGCGGGCAAACCGCAGGGCAAGGACCGGATGACGGAAACCAACAGCAAACTTGCGGAGCGGCTGGCCCTGGTCCGGCCGCTTTTTGCCGCCGATGTGGCGCTGGCCGGGGCGGACCCGCTGGGCGCGCCGCCGGCCCCCTTGGAAGCTGAGGCCGCGGGGCTGTCGCCCAATGCGGTGGAGAAGCGGCGCAACGAGTTTGCTGCCGGGCGGTCTGCCGTGCATCAGGCGATGCAGCAATTGGGGCTTCCCCCTGCCCCGGTGCAGGTCGGCAGCGACCGGGCGCCGGTCTGGCCTGCAGGCGTGGTCGGCTCGATCACCCACACCAAGAGCTGCGCCATGGCGGTACTGGCCCGGGAGGGCGCGGTGCAGGCCTTGGGCATCGACGTGGAGGAAGACACGCCGCTGAAGGATGAGCTGCTGCCCGCGATCTGTTCGGAGCGCGAGCAGGCCTGGCTGCGGCGGCAGGACAGCCCGGGACAGATGGCCAAGGTGATCTTTTCCGCCAAGGAAGCGGCCTACAAGGCCCAGTACACGCTGAGCCGGGCGTTTTACGGCTTTGACGGGATGGAGCTGGAATTCGATCTGGCGGCGGGCGCCTATCAGGCCTTTTTCACCGCCGACCGGCCGCCGTTTGCGCGCGGCGAGGCGGTTGGCGGGCGGTTTGCGGTTGGCGCGGGCCTCATCATGACCACGGCGGAAATCCGGGGGCGCGGATGATGGGGCGGCGCGGGTTTCTGGCCTTGGGCGCTGCCGCGGCAACGCTGGGGCTGATGGTGTTTGCAACCCGCAGCCGGTCTGTGCCGGTGCCGCCGCCGCTGGACCCGCCGGAGGGGCCGCTGAAGGTGTTCCACCTGGGCCATTCGCTGGTCGGGCCGGACATGCCGCATATGCTGGCGCAGCTGGCGCCGGAGGAGCACGGGTTTAACAGCCAGCTGGGGTCTGGCACGCCGCTCAGGGCGCATTGGGAGCCGGGGGAAGATATCCTCGATTTTGAAACGGCCAACCGCGCGCCGGCCTTCCGGGAGGCAAAGGAGGCCATCGGCTCGGGCGAATACGGTGCGGTGGTGCTGACCGAAATGGTCGAGCTGCGCGATGCAGTCAAGTATTTCGATGCGGCCAAGTATCTGGGGAAATGGGCGGATCTGGCACGTGGGGCTTCGCCGCAGCCCCGCCTGTATCTTTATGAGACCTGGCACCGGCTGGATGACGCCGATGGCTGGCTGGAGCGGGTTGACGGCGATCTGGAGGCACTTTGGGTCGGCAAGCTGCTGGCAGCGGACAGCCGCCGCAACCCGCAGCATCCGGTGTACCTGATTCCCGGCGGCCAGGTGCTGGCAGCGGTGGCGCGGGCGGCGGAGGCTGGGGAGATCCCGGGCCTCGCTTCACGTGAATCGCTGTTTGCGCGCGCACCTGATGGTGACTTGGACACAATCCATATCAACGATCTGGGTGCTTATGTGATCGCCCTGACGCATTACGCGGTGCTGTATCAGCGCACTCCTGCCGGGCTGCCGCATGAGCTGACCCGCGCTGATGGCAGCCCGGCGGAGGCGTTCGGCGCTGAGGCCGCCGCCAAGGTGCAGCAGATCGTCTGGCAGGTGGTGCGCAGCCTGCCCCGCACCGGTCTGGCCGCGGCGGGGGCGCCGGCATGAACCTGGATGCGCTGATCACCTCGGTTGTGATGATCGGCCATTCGCTGTTCGGGCCGGACAACCCGCAGATGCTGGAACAGCTATTGGACGCGCGCGCTGAGGCCACTGTGGAGGCGCAGATCATCAATGGCGCGCCGCTCAGCTACAACTGGCAGCACAGTGCCACCGCGGAGGGCGTTGATTCACGTGAAAGGCTGCGCCGGCCAGCGGATGCAGTGATCGTGACCGAGGCCATCCCGCTGGCCAATCACCTGAAGTGGAACGATACCGGAGGCGCGGTCACCCGGTTTTACGAGCTGGCGCGGGCGGCGAACCCGGATGTGGACTTCTACCTGCAGGAAACCTGGCACAGCCTCGACAGCGGCACCGGCGCCGCGGTTCCCTTTGACGACGGCGCGGATGTGCCCTGGCGGCAGCGGCTGGAGCAGGATCTGCCGCGCTGGCAGGCGGTGGTGGACGACGTAAATGCCGCAACCGGCGGCGATGTGAAGCTGCTGCCCGCAGGCCAGGCGATGGCGCGGCTGGACGATGCGATCCGGGCGGGCACGATGCCGGGGCTGAGCAGCATCCGCGATGTCTTTGCCGATGATATCCACCCCAACGCCACAGGGTTCTACTTTCTGGCGCTGCTGCAATATGCGGTGCTGACCGGGGACAATCCCGCAGGCCTGCCGCACCGGCTGACGGACCGCTGGGGCAAGCCCTACCCGGCGCCTCCGCCCGGACTGGCGGAGCGGCTGCAGGACATTGCCTGGGCCGCGGCACAAGGCGGCAGCGTGCGCACGGCAGCCCTGCCCGCTGACCCGGCGGCGCTGCCGCAGGATCCGGTGCTGCCCGTGCTCAACGCGCCGGAGCTGGAGGACGTGCCGGAATTGACAGGCAAACCCGCCCGCCAGCCCCTTGCCATCAACCTGGCGGGCATTGCCGACTGGAGCACCCAGGCGCCGTTCCTCGACCATTTCAAGACCGCGCGGCCTTGGATCGGCCATCTGCCCGGACAATGGGGCGGCGCAGATCATGGCGACCTGCTGGCCGCAGGCTATCTGGACCCGGATGGCTGGCCCACCGCGATCCCGCCGGAGCTGGGCTCGATCGGGACGGTGATCCTGACCGATCTGCCGGAGGACGCGGTGTCCCTGAAGGGCCGCTATGTGCTGCGGTTTGAAGGCGCAGGCATCGTCGAGGTCTCGGGCCGCGCGGAAAATGTCCGCTATGGCAAGGGCGAGGTGCGGTTTGATTACACTCCCGGCCCCGGCCCGGTGGAGATCCGTATCCAGCGCATGGGCCGGGATGGCGGCTATGTCCGCAATATCACCGTGGTGAAGGAAGAGAATCTGGAAGCCTTTGACGGCGGCGCCCTGTTCAACCCGCTGTGGCTGGAGCGGCTGGAGGGCTTTACCGCGCTGCGGTTCATGGACTGGATGGCCACCAATGACTCAGCCCAGACCGGCTGGGAGGACCGCCCCCTGCCCCGGGACTACACCTGGGCGCTGAAGGGCGTGCCCGCTGAGGTGATGGTGGCGCTGGCCAATACACTGGGCGCCGATCCCTGGTTCACCATGCCGCATATGGCGGATGACAGCTATGTCCGGCAGTTCGCCCGGCTGGCGGAGCAAGGGCTGGACGAGGAATTGCGCGCCTATGTCGAGTATTCCAACGAGGTCTGGAACTGGCAGTTCCAGCAGGCCGCCTGGGCCGATGCCCAGGCGCAGGCCCGCTGGGGCGGCGAGGGCCTGTGGATGCAGTTCTATGGCGGCCGCGCGGCGGAGGTGGCGCAGATCTGGACCGAGGTATTCGGAGCGGACAGCGGTCGGCTGGTGCGGGTGATCTCCTCGCAGACCGGCTGGCTGGGACTGGAGGAGCAGGTGCTGACGGCGCCGCTGTGGAAGGCCGAGCGGGCGGACAGGCTGGCCCCTGCAGCCTATTTCGACGCCTATGCGGTGACCGGGTATTTCGGCGGCGTTCTGGGGTTGAAGGACCGCGCCGGGCAAGTGCGCGCCTGGCTTGCCGCCAGCCGGGATCTGGCCCGGGCGGTTGCCGCGGACCGCGGGCTGAGCGGTGCCGCGGCGGCAGAATTCGTCGAGCGGCACCAGTATGATGCAGCCTCTGCTCAAGCCAGTGCTGAGCTACGCGACGGTCTGATCTCTGGCGACAGCGCCGACACGCTGGCGGACCTGCTGGGCCGGGTGCTGCCCTATCACGCGGGTGTCGCGCAAAAGCACGGGCTGGAACTGATCATGTATGAAGGCGGCAGCCATGTGGTCGGGATCGGCCCGATGGTGGAGGACGGCGCGCTGACCGGCTTTTTCACCCATTTCAATTACACGCCTGAGATGGGCGCGCTTTACCGGGAGCTGCTGGTGGGCTGGCGCGCGCTTGGCGGGTCGCTGTTTACGGCCTACGCCGATGTGGGGGTGCCCGGCAAATGGGGCAGCTGGGGGGCCTTGCGCACCTTGAGCGATGCCAACCCGCGCTGGGACGCGCTGGAGGCGGTGAAATGACCCCCCGGGTGTCGGTGCTGATCCCGGCCCATAACGAGGCGGGATATATCGTGGCCTGCCTGGGGGCGGTGTTTGCCTCTGAGCCGCTGCCGGGGGGCATGACGGGCGAGGTTCTGGTGCTGGCCAATGGCTGCACCGACGGGACCGCGGCGCTGGCCCGGGCGTTTGAGCCTCCGCCCGGCTGGACACTTGAGGTGCTGGAGCTGCCCGAAGGGGGGAAGCTGCGGGCGCTGAACGCGGGCGATGCCGCCGCACGCGGGGATATCCTGATCTATCTCGATGCCGACGTGATGGTCTCGCCCGCGCTGATTGCGCAGCTGGCTGCGGCCCTGGCGGTGGGCGTACCGCGCTATGCCAGCGGCCGCCCGCAAGTGGCGCCTGCCCGCAGTGCGGTGACCCGGGCCTATGCGCGGCTGTGGGTGCGGCTGCCGTTCTTCACCCGCGGCGTGCCGGGGTTTGGCGTCTTCGCCATGAACCGCACCGGGCGGGAGCGCTGGGGGGATTGGCCGGATATCATCGCCGACGACACCTTTGCCCGGTTGAGCTTTGCTCCGGCGGAGCGGATGCAGGTGGCAGCAGGCTACAGCTGGCCGATGGTGGAAGGGTTCCGGAACCTGGTGCGGGTGCGGCGGCGGCAGAACGCCGGGGTCACAGAGGTGGCGGCCCGGTTTCCGCAGCTGCTGCGGAATGATGACAAGCAGCCGGCGGGCGTCGGTGCGGTGCTGAAGCTGCTGGCGGCGGATATGCCGGGGTTTCTGGTGTATTGCTGCGTTGCCCTGGCGGTCAAATCGCCGCTGTTTGCCTCCCAAAACCGCTGGACCCGCGGCCGCTGACTGCGTTTGCAAAGGCGCAGCCCTCCCGCGCCCGCAGGATGCCCTGGCTGCGCCAGCACACCCTTGGCGGCCTTGGGGGGGGGGGGGGGG
>NZ_JBHUPT010000045.1:0-8992 GCF_049056525.1 Leisingera coralii
GGGCCAGGCTCAGCGCCGTTGGCGCTGAGCCTGGCCCAACAGGAGCGGTGCATCTCGCAGATGCGCCGGCGGCGGGCGGGAGCGTTCCGGTGGCTATTACGGGATGGTTTCGCGGAAATGTCCGGCGAGCCTGGCCGCTTCTCCTGCGCTGTCGTGGCGGTCCAGAACCCGGGCGCGGCCGGCCTGCCCCATGGCCTCCTGCCGCGCCGCCGGAGTTTGCGCCAGCGCCAGAACCGCCTCTGCCAGCGCAGCCTCATCCCCGGCCGGCACCAGCCAGCCGGTCTGCTCCGGCACCACCAGTTCCGGCGTGCCGGCGATATAAGTGGCAATGACCGGGCGGGCGGCGGCCATCGCCTCCATCACCACCATCGGCAGGCCTTCGGCGAAGGAGGGCATCACCAGCGCACGGGCCCGGGCCAGCTCCGCCCGCACCCCGTCTTCCGGCAGCCAGCCGGTCAGGGTGATGTTGCCGCCCAGCCCGTGCCTGGCGATCTCTGCCTCCAGGGCCGCGCGCATCTCGCCGTCGCCGATCAGCGCCAAATGCAGGTCCGGCAACTCCTGCACCAGACGTGCCATGGCGCGCACCAGCACCATCTGGCCCTTCTGCTCGACAAACCGTCCGATCGCGGCCAGCCGCAGCGGTCCCTTTGGCAGCGGCGCGGGGTTGGCGAAGCAGTCCGGCTCAATGCCGCAGTGCACCACTTTCAGGCTGTCCCATTTGCCGAACGCGGCCCAGCGGCTGAGCTGGCTTTTACCAAAGCTGCTGACGGCAACGGTGAACGCCGCGCGGTTGATCTTCTCGCCCAGCGACAGGGCGTGCGGGGCGTCGAATTCCTCCGGCCCGTGTACGGTGAAGCTGTAGCCCGGGCCGCCCAGAACATGCGCCAGCATTGCCACCGCGGCGGAGTTGGTGCCGAAATGCGCGTGCATGTGCTGCACGCCTTCGGCCGCGCAACGCTGTTTCACATGGGCCGCCTCGGCCAGGTAGATCAGGTGGCGCAGGACACCCTTGTCCGAGGCCCGCGCCAGTTTCAGCGCCAGCCTAAGTGCCTGCCCGAAGCGGGCCGGCGCTGCCGCCTCCCGCGTCAAGGCCGCCAGCAGACGCCCGGCACCGGCCTGCAGCACATACTCCGTGCGCGCTGCCTCGGCCTGGTCGCCGGGATCGGCCAGTACCGCGCCGGAGGGGCGCATCGCCAGGCGCAGGATGCTTACGTCCTGACGCTCCAGTGCCTGCAGCTCGCGGCGGATGAAGCTGTGCGATGGCTGCGGATAGGTGTTCAGGACATAGGCGATTTTCAACGCTGGGAAATCCGTGCAAAAAGGCAAGTGTCCGCGGCAGGTTAGCGGCGGTTTGGCGGCTTGCCCAGCACCCCTTGCCGCTTGTCGCTCAGGCGTGGAGAATGCAACACAGGCGCCATGATTGTTCCGGGTTTTCAGGCCGCTGCGGCTGTCCTCGCTCCCGCAGGGGCCCGCATGATTGACGCCCCTGTTCCGCCCTCCTAGCCTGCGGTACCGGACGTTGGGGGATTGGCGCGGACATGCAGCGGGTTGCTTCGCATTTTGCAGGCCAGGGAATGGTGGCGCGGGTGCTGCGCTCGGCCTCCTGGCTGATGATCGGCTATGGCGGCAGCCAGGCCTTGCGGCTGGCGTCCAACCTGATCCTGACCCGCATCCTGTTCCCGGAAGCCTTTGGGCTGATGGCGCTGGTCACGGTGGTGACTGTGGGGCTGTCGCTGTTCTCGGATGTGGGCATCGGGCCGTCGATTGCCCAGAACAAGCGGGGGGACGATCCGGAGTTTCTGGATACTGCCTGGACCATCCAGGTGATCCGCGGCTTTGGCCTGTGGGCGCTGACGGCACTCCTGGCCTGGCCGGCGGCAACGTTCTATGGCGCGCCGGAGCTGCTGGTGTATCTGCCCATTGCCGGCGCCGGGCTGGCGATTGCCGGTTTCAACCCGACACGGATCGAAACCGCGCACCGGCATCTGCTGGCGGGGCGGGTCACGGTGCTGGACCTGGGCGGCCAGGTGATCGGGCTGGCGGCGATGATTGCGCTGGCGCTGGCGACGCAGTCGGTGATTGCGCTGGTGCTGGGCGGGGTGATCCAGGCGGCGGCCAAGCTGGCACTGTGCCACTACGGGCTGCCGGGGGCAGCAAACCGGTTCCGCTGGGAGAAGGCCGCGGCGCGGGAGCTGATCCATTTCGGCAAGTGGATTTTCCTGTCCACCGCCTTCTGGTTCCTGACCTCGCAGGGGGACCGGGCGATCCTGGGGAAGTTTGTCCCGCTTGAGGTGCTGGGGATCTATAACATCGGCTATTTCCTGGCGAGCTTTCCGATGCTGCTGGGCCATGCGGTGAACCAGCGGCTGATGATCCCGGTTTACCGCGACAAGCCCGCGCGGGGAGCGCCGGAGAACCTGCGGCGGCAGCGGCAGCTGCGCAGTGGTCTGACAGCAGGGATCCTTGGGATGCTGCTGATAATGGCTTGGGCCGGTCCCTGGCTGGTGCAGCTGCTCTATGATGACCGGTATCTGCAGGCCGGGCCGATGATCGTGCTGATTGCCCTGGCGCTGGCGCCTGCGGTGATCACCATGACCTATGACCAGGCGGCGCTGGCGGCCGGCGACAGCCGCGGCTTCTTTGTGTTTTCAGCGGCACGGGCCTGCCTGCAGACGGTGCTGTTCCTGGGCGGGGTGGTGTGGTTCGGGCTGGCAGGCGGGATCGCGGCCCTGGGGCTGGCGATGCTGGCGTCCTACCCGGTGCTGGTGCGGCTGGCGCGCAGGCATCACGTGTGGGATCCGCTGCACGATACGGGTTTTGCGCTGTTGGCCGTTGCGGCAGGCGGAGCGGCGCTGAGCTGGCATTGGCAGGAGATCACGGCAATGGCAGCGGCGTTGAGTGCACCTTAGGCGCGTGCATAAATGGCAGGATCGAAGTTGTCCGCTGAGGGCAGCGCCCGACCGCGGGCGGAAGCAAAGCGCCCGCCCATGGGGGAGGCTGGGCGAAGGTGCCTGATGTCTAGCTTTTTCGCCTGAACAGACCGCGGCGCGGCGGGCGGGTGTCCATCACCGGTATCGAGACCACCGGCACCAGGCCGGTTTCCCGCTCCATCTGTGCGGCGGTGCGCAGCACCGGGTGGCGCAGCTCCTGCAGGAAGGCCGCCAGCAGCGCAACGATCAGGCTGGCCGCGGCGCCCATCAGCGCCTTGGTCTTGCGGGCGCCGGTCACCGGATAGTCGGGCAGCGGCGCCGGCTCGATCACCGTCAAACGCTCTGCCTGGCGGCCGGTTTCCAGGCGGAAGCCGACCTCTGCCTCGTTGCGGCGGGCAGTCATCTGCCCAAGCTCGGCCTGCAGCTGGGCAAGCTGCCGGTCATAGGCGCCCAGCTGACGCTCCACCTCCGGGGTGGTCTGCAGGGAGGCTTCAAGCCCGGCCTTGCGCTCGGTCAGCAGCTGTTCCTGCGCCTCCAGCGTGGCCAGCTGCTGTTCCGCGTCCTCTTGCATCCGGCGGGCAGTGGCGGGGCGCTCGGTGGCCTGGGCCTGATCTGCGGCGCGGCGGATTTCGATGCGTTCGCGGGCGATCTCCAGAAGGCCCTCGTTCAAGGCCGCAATCTCGGCCCGGCGGAATTCGATGGTGCCGGGCAGTGTCACGTCATTTTCGTTGCGGTAGGCGGCGATCTCATCTTCCAGCGCGGCGACCTGATCGGCCAGCGCAGCCTCTTTTCCAGCAAAGAAGCTGAGGGTTTCGCGGGCCTGGTCGATGCGGGTGGCCACGCTGAGCTCGATCGTGCGGCGGCCGAATTCGCTGGCGACCTGCTGCGCCTGTTCGGCGGTGGGCATGCGGGCGGTGATGGTCAGCACCGAGATGGTGCCGTCGTCGGCAAAGCCTTCGCGGGCGGCGGCAACGCCGGTGATCCGCACCGACTCGCGCAGCAGCGCCACCTTCTGCAGCTGGGTCAGAGCCTCCATATCCGCATAGAGGCCGAATTTTTCGATCACTTCCAGCACCGTGCCGCGGGCCATCAGGCGCTGCTCGATCAGCTGGATGCGGCGGGCGGATGAGCCCTCAACGGTGGATTTGGCCAGCTCGCCGGCAATCTGCGGCTGGGTGACCTGAAGCACTTCGGCGGTTTCGTACTGGTGCTGCTGGCTGGCGGCGACCCAGAGCGAGACGAGGCAGCCCAGGACAAAGATGCAGACTATGGTGAACAGCCTGCGCCGCACCATGTCCAGAAAATCGCCAAGCGAGTAAATCGGCCCCATCTGTCTGCTCTCTTGCCCCGGTCCTGTGCCTGGGCCTGTGTCGGTTCAGCCCGCGCGGCGGCGGCCCGTGCCCGGATCTTGACCACAGCAACCGGGCAAAACTATGACGCCACGGTCAGTTCAGCGGGCTGTCCGCCTTGCGGGCCCGGTTCAGCACCACCCCCAGAAGCTCCGTATGGCCTGCCAGCATCCTTTCGCAGGCGGCCAGCTGCGCGGCGGAAGTGCTGGTGCCGTCCGAGACCAGCAGCACCGCGTCCACCTGCGGCAGGAAGGCGGCGGTGTCGTCGTGCTCCAGCACCGGCGGCAGGTCGAACAGCGCGGTATCGGCGCCCGAGCGCAGCATCATGCGGTCCAAAGCCTCGGCGCAGGTGCCGCTGTGCAGCAGTTCTGCGGCGTCCTGATCCGCGGTCTGGTTGAGACCAGCCGCCAGCGAAGGCAACGGGCGCAGGAACTGGTCTTCCATCCGGGTGCTGCCGGACAGGAAGCCTGCCAGATCGCCCTGCGCCTCCAACCCCAGGGCCTGCGCCACGCCGGGGCGTCGGAAGTTCAGGTCCATCAGGATGGTGCGGCTGCCCGGCACCCGGGCCAGGCTGAGCGCCAGATTGACCGCCGAGAAAGTGGTACCGCAGCCCGCCGCGGGTGCCGTCACCGCAACCCGTTTCCAGCCGCGCGCCTTCAAGGTGTGCAGCAGCCGGGTGCGCAGGAGGTCGAAGGACTTGGCCGCGGGCGAGGCGCGGAACCGGCTGACCAGCGGCAAGCGCGCCTTATCCTGCGCGGCCGGATCAAACGGCACCTGGCGGATCCGGTCCCAGGGCTCCGGCAGGGTTGCCGGCAGCTGCGCCGGCGGCGCGGTGCCTGGCGCGGTCATCTGCCGGGGGGCTGTTCCGGCGGTACCGCCAGCACCAGACGGCATCGCAGCCGCCGGTGCGCGCCGGCGGCGGAACCGCTTGAAGCCCTGCTCGCTCATGCCGTCCTCATCGCTGTCCAGTCCCTGGTTCGGGCCGTGCGCCGGGGTGGCGGCACAAGCCCCTGATACTGCAAAATGCTTCACAACCGCGCCCTCCGCAATGGCTGGCTGTTCCGCTGCCGGCACCGGCCGGCGGGCCTGCAGCGGATCAGACCGAAGTTAATATCCCGTCCCCTTCATCACCACACCGACGGTGCGCCAAAGCAGCCCCAGATCCCGGCCCAGGGAGACTTCGTCCCAGTATTCGAAATCGGCCTGCACGCGGCTGGCAAAGCTGGCTTCGTTGCGCACCGACACCTGCCAGATGCCGGTAATCCCAGGACGCAGCGCAAAATAGGCAGTGGCATCGCCGTAGAGCGGCAGCTGATCCGGCATCATCGGGCGCGGGCCGATCAGGCTCATGTCGCCCTTGATCACGTTCCAAAGCTGCGGCAGCTCATCCAGCGAGGTCATCCGCAGCATACGCCCCACCCGGGTGATGCGCGGGTCGTTCTTGAGCTTCTGGGTTTGCTGCCATTCCCGGCGCATGGCGGGATCGGTATCCAGGTAGTGCTGCAGCAAGGCGTCGGCGTCGCGCACCATGGTGCGCAGCTTGAGAATCCGGAACACCCGGCCGCCGCGGCCCAGCCGCGGCTGGGTGTAGAACGGCCGCCCGCCCTCCAGCCAGAGCGCCGCGGCGCAGAACGCAATCAGCGGCAGCGCCAGCGGCAGGCTGAGGGCAACCAGCAGCAGGTCCAGGCCCCGCTTGCCTGCTGCCCGGTAGCCGCTGCCGCCCGCCCTGCGCCGGGACCCGGCACCCGCCGCGATGCCCGGCAAGCCCGCATTCCTATTGGACGGCTGCAAGCGCAGCTGCTGCAGCGGCCCAGGGGGCATTTCGGCGCCCCTGGCCTGCAGTTCCAACCGCACAAAAGACAGCCCCGCCCCTCCGGGAACCATGTCTTTCATTCCAATCCCCCGATTTCCAGCCCGAATCCGGCTGGACCGCCCCGAAAAAGGTGGCCGTTTATAAACTCAAACTGGCATTGCACGGGCCATTGGCCGCAGAATGCCACTACTGATTTTCAGGTTCCAAAACGGGGCACGCCCCCACGCGCCCGCGCCATTTTTTGTTGTCCGCCCAATCCCCTGGCGGCACTGCATTTCGGCAGTCACCCTTAATTAGACCAAATTTCGGAAAATTTGCGCAAATTGTGAAAAGCCGCCGGAAAACTCCAAAAAAACCGGCTGGGCGGCGGCATACTCGGAAACAATCGGCGGGCAATTGCAGAAATTGTTCCCGCATTGAGCAAATCGGATACAGAATCGATACAAGCGCAACGTGCTTTGAGCCGTTCAGCCTCCGCGGAACTGTCCCGGGCTTTGCCCTGTCCAGCGCCGGAAGGCCTCGCTGAAGCTGTTCAGCCCGGAGTAACCCAGCAGGAAGGCGATCTCTGACAGCGACAGCCTGCTCTCCTGCAGATAGCGGATCGCCAGGGCCTTGCGCAATTCCTCAAGAATGGTGAAGTAGCTGGTGCCCGCCCGGGCCAGCTTGCGCGACAGGGTGCGCGGGCTCATGCCCAGATCCGCCGCCACATTGCCAAGCGACGCCGAACCGCCGGAGAGCCGGGCGGAAACCGCCTCTTCGACCTGCGCTTTCAGGTCCGTGCCTGTGCGTCCCAGCCCCCGCCCGTGCAGCAGCTGGTCGCCATAGGCGCGCAGCACCTCCAGCAGCAGGCGGTCGGCGCTGGCCAGCGGCAGATCCAGGTCTTCGGGCTTGAAGACAATGCGGCTGGCCGGAGCGCCGAACCGCACCGGGCAGCCGAAAGCGGCAGCCATCTCTTCCGCGCCGCGGCGGCGCTGATGGGAAAAGGCAGCTTCCTGCGGCTCGATCTGCGTCCCGGCCGCCTCGCGCAGAGCGGTCAGAAACAGCGCCGCCAGGAATTCGATGTACTGATGCGCCTGCAGGCCGGAGGCCGCCTTGCAGAACCAGGCGAGCTCCCCGTGCGAGGCGAGGCGGGATGCATCCACCTCCCATCCCTCGCTCATCACCCCGGCATAACGTGCTGTGTTGCGCAGGAAGCACCCCGCGGTCGGCGAGTTGCAGGCGATGTAGCCCAGCAGGCCGGCCATGCGCAGGTCGCTGCCGCGGCCGAGGTGAAAGCCGAACAGCGGATCTCCGGACAGCTCCGCGGCGCGGTCGAAGAAGCTGGCGACCGCAGCGAAGGGTGCGACAGGCTCATCCTGGTTCAGCAAGGACTGGCCGAAACCGGTGCCGGCGAACACAACGGCAGGCGTGACCCCCTGAGCCAGCAGATGGCGCGCGGCCAGCTGGGCAAATATTGCATTGTGCGGTGCCGGTGCGGCGGCCATGTCTGCGGTCTCTCCTGTTACTGTCGCGGCCGGCTGTGCTGTTTACGGCTCAGGCCGCGATCCGGATCTGTTTGCTGGGCCCGGCGCAAGCGGCCATCCGGAGCCGGAACCAGGATTGCTGCCGCCCGCGTGTCCGCGGCTCCTTTGCGGTGCAGCCTTTCCGCTGCGCTGCGGCCCGGCTGCGAGGCCCTGTCTGCCCGGGGCTGACCTTAGGTAAATTCTACTGGAAATGGCGGTCTGGCGCAGAGCTTCGGAGCTTGTCTTTTGCACAAATCCCGGGCGTTTTAGCCTATGCCGCGCATACTAACGGATAGGGTCCTATCCAAACGGGTATCCGGCGCTGCACTGCCGCGTGCCGCGGCCTTGCCCGGAGCGGGAATCACCGCCATAAGCGCGGGCAACGCGATGGCAGAGGAATGAGGACATCATGCACCCTCCCCGCAGCGCGGCCAGCTGGCTGGCCGCCAATCTGGACGGGCTGACACTCACCGCCTGGAAGGTGACTGGCGGCTCCCCGGCCCCTACTCAGGTGCTGCAGCTTCCGGACGGCCGTCCGGCCGCACTGGCCACAGCGCTGCGCCAGGCCATGGGCGGCAGCCCTTGTCCAGTGGTGCTGGGCGGCAGTGCGCTGGTGCCGCCGCGTCCGGTCCCGGCCGTGCCGGCGGAGCTGCCGCTGACCGAAACCCGGCTGGAGGAGCTGGAGTTCCACGCCCTGCCCGGTCTCAGCCAGGCGGCGCCCTGCGGTGTGATGCAAGGCGCACTGGCCCGGCTCAGCGGCTTCCTGCAGCTGAACCCGGACTGGGACGGGGTGGTCTGCCTGCCCGGAGCGGTGACCCACTGGGTGCAGGTGAGCGCCCGGGAGGCGGTCAGTTTCCAAAGCGCCCTGACCGGGCAGCTGGCGCAGGCCGCGGCGCAGGCGACGGGGCTGGAGCCGGCAGGCGAATGGGACAAGGCAGCACTGGCGGATGCGGCAGCGGACGGGATTGCCAGGCCGGAACAGCTGGCGGCGCGGCTGGCCTCGGTGCAGGCCTCGGCGGTTCTGGGGCAGATGCCTGCAGCCACCGCACGCGCCCGGCTTTGGGGGTTGCTGCTTGGGGCCGAACTGGCCGCGGCGCGGCCCTATTGGCTGGGCCAGAACCTGGCTCTGATAGCAGAGCCGCCGCTGCAGGCGCTCTACGGGGCGGCGCTGGAGGCGCAGGCACTGCCGGTCAGCCTCGCCGATCCCGCCCGTATGGCGCTGGAAGGGCTAACCCGCGCCAGGAACGGAGGCTGAGCGGCCGCGGCATCCCGGCAAGACCGCATGCATTCGAGGCCGCCGTGTGACGCGTCCGGCAACCGCCCGCGCCTGAGAAAACAAAGCGCTCCCGCGCCCGCAGGTGCCCTGGCTGCGCCGGGACCCCTTGGCGGCCTTGGGGG
>NZ_JBHUPT010000046.1:0-63534 GCF_049056525.1 Leisingera coralii
AGCGCCGCGCGAGGCGCGGCGCTACGCCCAACGGGCACAGGCCGTCCGCCAGGATGGCCGAAGCCGGGCGGGAGCCCTTCGCTGCATTTGGGTTACTCCGGAAAATAGAGAAGCAGATCAGGACTTTGCTGTGAAACGGCTGCCCTTGCCGGGGGGCGTTTCCGGCGGCCCGGCGAAGCACTGGGCGATACGCATCCAATCTTGCGCCGCGGCGCCTGCAACCTGCAGGCCGGTATCGGCGATATTGCGAACCTGCGTGACCACCTGCGCGAACTCCACTGCGCTGCCCTTGACGAAATTTCCGGTCTGCGGCTCGTTCCATTCCCAGACCGCGCCGGACGGGCCGGTCAGCTGCACGAACGGCGCGGGCTCCGGCACCTCAAGCCCGCGGTTGCGGAAGCTCCAGCCGTAGGTGGCCACCCCGAGGTGAGCGATGTTGCGGATACGGTCCTGTTCCTGCCGTTGCAGCCCCAGCAGGTCGAACACCTCCTGGCCATGCGCCCAGGTTTCCATCTGCCGGGCGGTGATGGCGCTCAGCGCGCTCATGTCCGGCCCGATCCACTTGACCCGCATCTTGGGGTCCGCGGCAGAATAGGCATCGGCGCAGCTCTCCGCCCCCCGCCGCCAGGCCTGAAACAGCGCCCGGCCCGTGAGGCCGTCCAGCCAGGGGAACTGGCATTCGAGGATGGACTTGCCCGCCTGCATGTCCTGCAGCACCGGCGCGATGAAGGCGGCGAATGCCGCCTCGCCCAGCAGCGACGCCTCTGCCGCGGCGTTGAACAGGTGCAGATGCCCCAGCACGTGGTCGATGGTCCATTCCTTGAACTGGGTTGCCCGGTGGAACTCCGCTTCCGGCAGGTCCTCCAGTGTGGCCGCCAAGGCGCGGCTTTCAGCGCGGAAATCTTCGGCCTGCTGCATGTCTTATCCCCCGTGTGTCACCGGCAACAGGATAGCCGTCCGGACCTCATCGCTGAAACCTGGACGGCACGTCACAGAAGGGAGAAACCGTCAGCCCTCGGACATTGCCTTGAAGGCGCGGCCCGCGGCCTCGAAGTTGCGGCTGAGCGGGGCGGTGAGCCGGGACTGCGCCGCGTAGTAGGCACCGGTGCGGCACAGCTGCGCGGCAAACTCGGGATGCACACCGGCATCATCATACTTGCGCACCCGCTCCTGGCTGAGCCAGCCGCGGCTTTTGACCTCCTTCTGGATCAGCTCCAGCCGCTGAATGCAGTGCAAGGCGGTGTAGGCCGAGAGATACTCCAAGTATGCGCCGATCTCATGGCCGCAGCCGGGGTCGAAGGTTTCGATCATCACATCGGCCATCTTGTCCGGGGCAATGGGCCAGGTCTCGTCGCCGATGAGCCAGGCAAAATCCTCCGCCCCGTGGCGCAGGCCGGCATATTCGAAATCGAACCAGCGGACATAGCCGTCCTCGCCGATCGCCGCATTGCCCGAGCGGCAATCCCACTTCAGGAACTGCACCCCCGGCTGCTCCATATATTCGGCTGCCGCCGGGTAGTCGAAATCCTCGGGGATGCCCATGGAGTAGGCTTCCAGCGCCTCTACCGAACTGACGAAGTTGCGAATCCAGCTGCGGTTGGCGCCAAGATGCGGCAGCACGGTGTGCAGCTCGGTCTTGCGGGCCGCCGCCTGGATGCGGAAGATCGCTGCACAGGCCTCGGCGGCCAGGTCGAGCTGGTCGGCTTCCTCGTGTTCAATGATCTCTTCACTCAGCCGCGTCTCGCCGGTATCGGACTGGAACAGCACATCATTATGCACCCCCAGAACTTTTGGAATGTCATCGCAGTGGGGCGCCAGCTGTTCCAGCACAAAGGCTTCCAGATGGGTGCGGCGGAAATTGGCGCGCAGCGTGGCGATTGCGGTGCGGTCCTTGAAATGCAGCCGCAGCGAGGAGCGCGACTTGCCGCCCGGAGCGGAAATCTCCACCGGTTCCTCGCCAAGAACCTCCCAGGCCGCGCCCGCGATATACGCGGTGCGGTCGTCGAATTTTCCGTCAGCCATTGCCTGCACCCTTTCCCATTGCGCCGCCCCAGCCCCGGGCCAGCTCACCCCACTCCGGTTAACGCCTTAGCGGGGAAAGGCGGCATTTTTCGGGACAGATTGGGGCAATCGCTGCGGCCCGGAGGCTGATTCGCAAAGGCCGGGCACACGTGAAGCAGCGCATTGGGAGAGAATTGCCGCACAATCAAATCGCGTGATGGCAGATTGTTTCCGGAATTTCCCCGGCAATCATGAAATTTGCCTAAAATGTGCCGAAAATTTGGCCCCTCCAATCGGCTTCCCTACCGTTGTCAAATGCGCGATTGCGTCCTGTTTGCAGGCCAATCCGCAACTGTGATTCAAGGTATTGCCTGGGGGGTAGATAATGGGCCGGGGACATTCGTCATGGGGCTGGGGCGGCAAGCAGGCTTGCGGCGGCAACAGCTATTACAACGGGGGCGTGCAAGGCGGGCATTTCGGCCGCTGGTACGACAACCACCTGTCAGACCGCTATGGCTGGAAAGGCAAGGGCTACAAAGCTTGGCGTGAAGACAGGGAGGATGAGGAAGACGGCTCCGGTGGAACCAAGGGGTCTGGCGGCACCAAGGGGTCTGGCGGCACCAAGGGCTCCGGCGGCACCAAGGGATCCGGCGGCACCAAGGGATCCGGCGGCACCAAGGGATCCGGCGGCACCAAGGGATCCGGCGGCACCAAGGGATCCGGCGGCACCAAGGGATCCGGCGGGACCAAGGGATCCGGCGGCACCAAAGGGTCCGGCGGCACCAAGGGATCCGGCGGCACCAAGGGATCCGGCGGCACCAAGGGCTGCGGCGGCAAGGATCATCACGGCAAAAAGCACTGGTGGTACCGCGAGGAAGACGACTGGAATGGCTCTGGCGGAACTGGTGGCTCAGGCGGAACCGGCGGCTCAGGCGGGTCCGGCGGGACCAGGGGCTCCGGCGGGACCAAGGGCTCTGGCGGGACCAGGGGCTCTGGTGGGACCAGGGGCTCTGGTGGATCTGGCGGAACGCATGGCTGCGGGTCAGGCACCAAAGGCTCTGGCGGCACCGGTGGCTCTGGCGGCACCGGTGGCTCTGGCAGCGGCGGCACCAAAGGAAGCGGAGGCTCCAAAGGCTCCGGTGGAACCGGCGGCACCAAGGGATCCGGCGGGACCAAAGGCACCGGCGGCGACACCGGTGGCGGCGGAGACACTCCGGCCAAGCCTTCGGTGACCTTCGAAATCGGCGGCCATGGTGAACCCAGCGTCACCGTCGAAGTGGTGCAAAACACCACCGGCGAGCTGTTCATCAAGATGGAGCCGACTTCCTGGGATGGTGAAGTGGCCGATATTGACGGGCTGTTCTTCAACATGGCGGATGATGCCAGCGTGAACGGGCTGAACTTCTTCCCGGACGAGAACGCGCTGCCGGTCACCGGACATGAGGCCAATGCCAATTCCGTCAATGCGCTGGACACCGGCACCACCGTGCCCGGCAACTTTGACGCGATGGTGCAATTCGGCCAGGTCCCGGACAGCACCGACGGGACGGTCACAAATGCCAACTTCACCCTGTGGGCCGACAGTGGGCTGACGCTGGACGATATCGACCTCAGCAGCATGTCGCTTGTGGTCAGCAATCCGGACGGTTCGCAGCAAGTGCTGGAAGGCGGCTATGACCCGGCGGCGGCAGCCAGCAGCGGCGACTCTTATGCCAATGGCGGGGTCACCGGCGACGGGTTGAGCACCTGGTATGACGCCAACCTGGCGGGCCAGTTCCAGGACGGCGGCGGCGAGCCCGACGCCGAGGACTTCATGGCGCTGATGAACCAGCCGGTGGGCGGCACTGTCCCCGGCGGCGGCACCGAGGGCGGCACCGGCGATCTCTACGATATCGGCTGAGCCGGACCGTCCGGAAAAAACAGACGAGAGGGCGCCGCAGGGCGCCCTCTTGCTTTTCCTGGTTTGCTCAGGGCAGCGGGTCTGTCTTGAACAGGCGGATCTTCAGGCCGCCGTGGGCAACCGGCGCACCGAAGGGCAGGAATGGCAGGTTGGTGGCCTTGGCCAGGGCGGTTTCGGAGGTGACGATGCCAACACGCCAGCCGGAGAAGCGTTCCTTCAGCACCTGCCCCAGGGCGCCGTAGAGAGCAAAGAGCAGCTTCTTGTTGCCGATCCGCGCGCCGTAGGGCGGGTTGACGATGACCAGGCCGGGCGGGCCGTCGGGGCGTTGCAGATCGCTGACGGCGGCCTGCGTGAAACGGGTGCAGTCCGCGACGCTGGCGCGCTCGGCATTGGCGGTGGACATCTCAACGGCGCCTGCATTGCGGTCGGAGCCGTGGAACAGCATGTCCGTATCACGAACCTCACCCTGCTGCTTCAGGTTCGCCCAGGCGTCCGCATCAAAAGTGGCAAGCATTTCAAAGGCAAAGCTGCGGCTGCGGCCTGGCAGCAGGCCCTTGGCGATTTCTGCGGCCTCGATCACAAACGTGCCGGAGCCGCACATCGGGTCGACCACCGGCTCATTGCCGTCAAAGCCGCATTCGCGCAGGAACAAGGCCGCCAGGTTCTCCCGCATCGGAGCCTTGCCGACGGCGGATTTATGGCCGCGCTTGTGCAGCCCCTCGCCCGAGGTGTCGACGCTGAAGACGCAGAGGTTATCCTCGATGCGCAGCTTCACCGTCAGCTCGGCGTCCTTGGTGACGGGGGCGCCGAGGGTCTCGGCAATGGCCTTCTCCACCCGCTGGGCGGCGGCGCCTGCGTGGTAGATCTTGGATTTCTTGTTGGTGGCGACTTCCACCTTTACCGGCACATCCGGGCGCAGCACATCGCCCCAGGGGAACTTGCGCGCGCGTTTGTCGAGCTGGGCCAGGTGGAACGCGCGGAACTCGCCGATCCGCGCCAGCACCCGCGCGGCACCGCGCAAGCACAGGTTGGCGCGCCAGACCTCGCGCCAATCGCCCTGCACCGTGACCCCGCCCGGCACTGCCTTGGGCGCGGCAAAACCCAGCTCCTTGGCCTCGGCCAGCAGCGCCTGCTCCAGTCCCGGCGGCGCGGTCAGGAAAATCTCGAATGTGCTTTCTTGCGTCATGCCGTCTCTGTAGCGGCAATGATCTGTCACGGCGACTGCTTTTTTCACCGCCAGCAGGGCGAAAAGTTGCGTTGCGTCACAACCGGAGATGCTGCACTGCGGCATGCTCAGCGTGTGCCAAATGCGTTCCACATCATCCCATTTTTCACCCTAAAAACAATGCACTATCGATTACTAAAAAATTAGTTTGACAACATAATCCAACCTATGAAAGCTCTATGGCAGTCAGATGCAGCCAATGCACAACTGGCTTTAAGCGACTTTCAGGGAGGAAAAAGATGCGGAAGTATCTTTTGTCCGCAGCCGCCGTTTGCGCGATGGTTGCGGGATCGATTGGCTATGCCGATGAAATGGCGGCCAAGAAATGGATTGATGAAGAATTTCAGCCTTCGGTGCTGACCAAGGATGAGCAGTTGTCTGAGCTGCAGTGGTTCATCCAGGCAGCAGAGCCGTTCAAGGGCATGGAAATCAACGTGCTGTCGGAAGGCATCCCGACGCACTCCTACGAATCCGAGGTGCTGACCAAGGCGTTCGAGGAAATCACCGGCATCAAGGTGAACCACCAGATCCTGGGTGAAGGCGAGGTCGTTCAGGCCGTGCAGACCCAGATGCAGACCAAGCGGAACCTCTATGACGCCTACGTCAATGACTCCGACCTGATCGGCACCCACTCGCGCCTGCAGCTGGCCTACAACCTGACCGACATGATGGCAGGCGACTTCAAGGACGTGACCAACCCCGGCCTCGACCTGGATGACTTCATGGGCACCCAGTTCACCACCGGCCCGGACGGCGACCTGTACCAGCTGCCCGACCAGCAGTTCGCGAACCTGTACTGGTTCCGCAAGGACTGGTTCGACCGCGAAGACCTGCAGGCCGCGTTCAAGGAAAAGTACGGCTATGACCTGGGCGTCCCGGTCAACTGGTCCGCGTATGAGGACATCGCCGAGTTCTTCAGCGAGCACGTCAAGGAAATCGACGGCACCGCGATCTATGGCCACATGGATTACGGCAAACGCGCGCCGGACCTTGGCTGGCGGATGACCGACGCCTGGCTGTCGATGGCCGGTGCCGGCTCCAAGGGTGAGCCGAACGGTGTTCCGATCGACGAATGGGGCATCCGGATGGAAGAAGGCTCCTGCAACCCGGCCGGTGCCAGCGTCACCCGCGGCGGCGCCGCCAACGGCCCGGCAGCGGTCTATGCGATCCGCAAGTGGGACGAATGGCTGCGCAAGTATGCTCCTCCGGGTGCGGCGTCCTATGACTTCTACCAGTCGCTGCCGGCGCTGGCACAGGGCAACGTGGCGCAGCAGATCTTCTGGTACACCGCCTTTACCGCCGACATGGTGAAGCCGCAGTCCGAAGGCAACAACACCGTTGACGGCGACGGCAACCCGCTGTGGCGGATGGCGCCCAGCCCGCACGGCCCCTACTGGGAAGAAGGCCAGAAGGTCGGTTATCAGGACGTGGGCTCCTGGACCTTCCTCAAGTCCACCCCGCTGGACCGCGCACAGGCTGCCTGGCTCTATGCCCAGTTCGTCGTGTCCAAGACCGTGGACGTGAAGAAATCGCACGTTGGCCTGACTTTCATCCGCGACTCCTCCGTGAACCACGAGAGCTTCACCGAGCGCGCACCCAAGCTGGGCGGCCTGGTCGAGTTCTACCGCTCGCCTGACCGCGTGGCATGGTCGCCGACCGGCATCAACGTGCCGGACTATCCGAAGCTGGCTCAGATCTGGTGGCAGCAGATCGGTGACGTGAACTCCGGCGCCTTCACGCCGCAGGAAGCGATGGACCGTCTGGCCGAGGAAATGGACATCACCATGGCCCGGATGCAGCGCGCAGACGAACAGGCGAATGTCTATGGCGGCTGCGGCCCGCGCCTGAACGAAGAGAAGGATGCGGAGTGGTGGTACGCCAACGGCGGCGCCAAGCCGCCGCTGGAGAACGAGAAGCCGCAGGGCCAGACCGTCAACTATGACGAGCTGGTGGCCCGCTGGGCAACCAACTAAGGCCTCCTCCCGGTCCGGCCAGCGATCCCCATCATCTGGCCGGGCTGCATCAGGCCCCGGAGACCCTTTCCCGTCATCCGGGGCCTTTTTCCCCAAGATCCCAGCGCGCCCCTGCCCAACCCAGCAACTGCGCGCAAACAGGCCGCCTGCCGGAAAGTCAAAGCAAGATGGCACTCGAACTCAAGGGTGTGACCAAGCGCGTCGGCGCCATTCAGCACATCAAGGAAACCTCCCTGCTGCTGGAGCCCGGTCACTTCAACGTCCTCCTCGGCGCCACCGGCTCCGGAAAGACCTCACTCATTAAACTGATGGCGGGCCTCGACCCGATGGCCAGCGGCCAGGTGCTGATGGATGGCGAGGATGTCAGCCGTCTCAGCACCCAGAAGCGCAACATCAGCCTGGTGCATCAGTTCTTCATCAACTACCCGCACATGACGGTATTTGAAAACATTGCCTCGCCGCTGAAAGTGGCTGGAATGGCGAAATCGGAGATCGAAGGCCGCGTCGAAGAGGCCGCCGCGATCCTGCAGCTGAAGCCGATGCTGCACCGCCGCCCGCATGAGCTGTCCGGCGGCCAGCAGCAGCGCTGCGCGCTGGCCCGCGCGATTGCCAAGGAAAGCCGTGCGGTGTTCCTGGATGAGCCGCTCGCCAACCTCGACTACAAGCTGCGCGAGGAGCTGCGCGACCAGCTGCCCGAACTGTTTGCAGGCCGCGGCGCGGTGGTGGTCTACGCGACCTCCGAACCGGAAGAGGCGCTGCTTCTGGGCGGCAAGACCGCACTGATGCGCGACGGCCGCGTGACCCAGTTCGGCCCCACCGCCGAGATTTACCGCAACCCCGGCAATGTAGATGCGGCGCGGGTGTTCTCCGACCCGCCGATCAACACCGCCAAGATCACCAAGCAGGGCAGCATGGCCCGGCTGGGCGCCGGCGTCACCTGGGAGCTGGCTGGCGATGCCGCCGGGCTGGCCGATGGCACCTACACCATCGCAATTCGCCCGCACCACGTGCTGCCGCAGCCCCGCAACGGCGCTGATGTGCAGCTGTCGGGCCAGGTGCAGGTGACCGAACTCTCCGGCTCCGAAAGCTCTGCCCATTTCGACATGGGCTCCGGCAGCTGGGTCTCGCTGGCCCACGGCGTCCACCCCTACCGCGTGGGCGAGCTGCATGACTTCTACATGGACCCCGCGCAGGCATATTTCTTTGCCCCCGACGGCAGCCGCGCGGCGTGAGGCATCAATGGCTAAAATAACTCTCTCCAAACTGCGCCACAGCTATCTTTCGACGCCCAAGTCCGACTCGGATTACGCGCTGAAGGAAATCGACCTCGACTGGACCGACGGCGGCGCCTATGCGCTGCTCGGCCCCTCGGGCTGCGGCAAATCCACCCTGCTCAACATCATCTCCGGCCTGCTGGTGCCGTCCGAGGGCCAGATCCTGTTTGACGGCAACGACGTCACCGCCCTGCCCCCGGACCAGCGCAACATCGCGCAGGTGTTCCAGTTCCCGGTGATCTACGACACCATGACAGTTTACGACAACCTGGCCTTCCCGCTGCGCAACCGCGGCCGGGACGAGGCCACCGTGCACCAGCGGGTTATGGCGATTGCCGAAATGCTCGAAGTCACCGACATGCTGGAGCAAAAGGCGGCGGGATTGTCACCTGACAATAAACAGAAGATCTCCATGGGACGCGGCCTGGTGCGCGAGGACGTCAACGTGGTGATGTTCGACGAGCCGCTCACCGTGATCGACCCGCACCTGAAGTGGAAACTGCGCTCCAAGCTGAAGGAACTGCACCAGCGGGTGAAGGCGACGATGATTTACGTCACCCACGACCAGACCGAGGCGCTGACATTCGCCGATCAGGTGGTGGTGATGCAGCTGGGCGAAGTGGTGCAGATCGGCACGCCGGTCGAGCTGTTCGAACGCCCCGCGCATACCTTTGTCGGCCATTTCATCGGCTCGCCGGGGATGAACATCCTGCCCTGCGAGTTGCAGCACGGCGCCGCCGTGTTCGCAGGCCAGACTATCGCGCTGGAAGGCCCCATTCAGGGCGCCGCGAACGGCCGGACCGAGATCGGCATCCGCCCGGAATTCGTGTCGCTGGCGGATACGGGCCTGCCCGCAACCGTCACCAAGGTCTCCGACATCGGCCGCCACACCGTGGTGGAATGCGCGGCCGGCGGCCAGCGCATCAACGCCGTCACCGATGGCGCCGCCCCGGAAAAAGGCAGCGCCGTGCACCTCGCCTTCCGCCAGGACATGACCCGGCTTTACGTGGATGGCTGGCTTGCCACCTCCCCCGCTGCAGACGAACAAGGAGCGGCCTGATGAAAACCGAAAACCAGAAAGCCTGGTTCTTTGTCCTGCCGGTGCTGGCGCTGGTCGCCTTCAACGCGCTGATCCCGATGATGACGGTGGTCAACTATTCGGTGCAGGAAACCTTTGGCGACAACGTGTTCTTCTGGCAGGGGCTGGACTGGTTCCAGCAGATCCTGCGCTCTGACCGGTTCCATGCGGCGCTTGGCCGCCAGTTCCTGTTCACCTTCCTGATCCTGATCATCGAAGTGCCCTTGGGCATCGCCATTGCGCTGTCGATGCCGCGCAAGGGGTTCTGGGTGCCGGTTTGCCTGGTGCTGATGGCGCTGCCGATGCTGATCCCGTGGAACGTGGTCGGCGCGATGTGGAACATCTTCACCCTGCCCGACATCGGCCTCTTGGGCTACTTCCTGAACCATGTGCTGGGCGTCTCCTATGACATGACGCAGAATCCGGTTGCGGCCTGGGTGACCATCGTCACGATGGACGTCTGGCACTGGACCTCTCTGGTGGTGCTGCTGTCCTACGCGGGCCTGGTGTCGATCCCCGACGCCTATTACCAGGCGGCCAAGATCGACGGTGCCTCCAACTGGGCGGTGTTCCGGTTCATCCAGCTGCCGAAGATGAAGACGGTGCTGACCATCGCCATCCTGCTGCGGTTCATGGACAGCTTCAACATCTACACCGAGCCGTTCGTGCTCACCGGCGGCGGACCCGGCAACTCCACCACGCTCTTGTCGATCGACCTGGTGAAAATCGCGCTTGGCCAGTTCGACCTCGGCCCCGCCGCTGCCATGTCGCTCATCTATTTCGCAATCACACTCCTGGTCAGCTGGCTGTTCTACACGCTGATGACCAAGGACGACCTGAACTAAGGGAGGGATCACGATGCAGAAACGATCCATCGTCCCCATCGTCTATATCCTGTTCCTCATGCTGCCGATCTACTGGCTGGTGGCGATGAGCTTCAAGACGACCAATGAAATCCTCGCGGGCTTCTCTCTGTTCCCGCAGACTTTCACGCTGGACAACTACAAGACCATCTTCACCGATCCCAGCTGGTACTGGGGCTACATCAACTCGATCGCCTATGTGTCGATCAACACCGTGATCTCCATCGCGGTGGCGCTGCCGGCGGCTTACGCTTTCAGCCGCTACCGGTTCCTGGGCGACAAGCAGCTGTTTTTCTGGCTTCTGACCAACCGGATGGCACCGGCCGCCGTCTTCGCCCTGCCGTTCTTCCAGCTGTATTCGGCGGTGGAGCTGTTTGACACCCACCTGGCCGTGGCCCTGGCGCATTGCCTGTTCAACATCCCGCTGGCGGTCTGGATCCTGGAGGGTTTCATGGGCGGCGTTCCCAAGGAGCTGGACGAGACCGCATTCGTCGACGGTTATTCCTTCCCGCGCTTCTTTGCGACGATCTTTGTGCCGTCGATCAAGGCGGGCGTCGGTGTGGCAGCGTTCTTCTGCTTCATGTTCTCCTGGGTGGAACTGCTGCTGGCCAAGACCCTGACCGCCGTTGCCGCCAAGCCGATTGCCGCCACCATGACCAAGACCGCGTCCTCCGCGGGCTATGAACTGGGGCTGCTGGCGGCTGCGGGAACTCTGACAATTATTCCGGGCGCCATCGTGATCTGGTTTGTCCGCAACTACATCGCGAAGGGTTTCGCGATGGGGAGGGTGTAATGCTTTCATGGATGGCCTGGACCTGGCCCACTGCCCTGTTGTTCATCGGCATTTTCACCGCCATCGGCGTGCTGATCATTGCTGAAATCCGCCACCCCGGCGGCGCGGCCCGCAAGGGGGTGCTGGGCCTCACCACCACCCGCGGCGACCGGCTGTTCATCAGCCTGCTCGGCACCTCCTACATCTTCCTGGCCTGGCTGGGACTGGTGGGGATGCCGCTGTGGTGGCCGCTGGGCCTGTCGATTGCCTGGGGCATCTTCTGCTTCTGGAAGGTCTGATGCCCTGCGGGTCAGTTTCAATGCTGCCCCGCAGGGTCAAGGGGGCCAAAGGCCCCGCCGCAGGCGGCTTGCCCTTGACGCGCGACCCTTAAACACACTGGAGGCCGGCCTTGAAGCAAACCTGCCCTTCAAGGCCTTCTCAGCTGAACCCTTGACCCGATGCGCCAGGCACCGTCCCAAAGACTGGCCCATCACCCCGCAAACCTGCTGAAAAGACTCGCGCGGCAGCGCACATTTTGACAACAAAACCCCCGCCGCCGCGCATCTTCTAAAAAAATAGTTTTCACGGGAGCCTCCTTCCCCTAGCATGACTGGAACGATCAAATGAGCCGGACAGCCGAGGCGATGCGCAAGAAACACGACAATTCCCTGCTGACTGAAGTCGAGCTGGAATTCATGACCGTCGTCTGGGACATGGGCGGCGGCACCGTGCGCGATATCCTGGCCGAGCTGAACAAGGTGCAGGAACGCGCCTATACCTCGGTGGCCACGGTCCTCAAGATCATGGAGCAGAAGGGCTTTCTCACCAGCGAGCGCAAAGACCGCTCCCTGGTCTACCGCCCCGCCGTTCCCAAGGCAGAGTATCAGAAAACATCTCTGAAGAACCTTTCGAGCAAGCTTTTCAACGGCGCGCCCGCCGCCCTGGTGGCGCGGCTGGTCGATGATGAGGATGTGACCGACGAGATGCTCGAGGAGATGCGGGCGCTCTTGGAGGAAAGGCTGGGGGACAATGCCAACTGAGGTTCTGCTGAACGCCTATATCGACCTGAATATCCTGCTGCTGGCGGGCGCGGCCCTGTGGCTGGCCGCGCGCAAGATCCTGGCCCGCAGCAAGCTGGGCCGTGCCTACCAGCCGCAGCTGCGGCTGCTGAACGGGATGACGGTCCTGCTGGCGGCCTCGCCTGCGCTGATCCTCGCCTTCACTCATTTTGTCATCGCGCATCCGCCGAACTTCTCCGACATGCTGGTGTCGCAGTATCTGCAGGGCAATGTCAGCATGAGCGCGGGCAGGTTCGAGTCGCTGCTCGGCCTGCGCGAAGACGCCGTGCGTGATCTCAGCAGCCTGCAGCCGGTCTGGGCACAAGCGGCAGCCGCTGCCTTTGCCGCCGGGGCGCTGATCTGCCTTGCGCATGTGGCTGTTTCCGTCTTCCGCCTGCGCCAGAACCTGGCAAGCGCCTTTACCTGGAAACGGATCGGACGGGTGCAGCTGATGGTGTCCGACGATATCCGCGTAGCTTATTCCACCCGCGGGCTGTTCCGCCGCTATGTGGTGCTGCCCTCCGCTCTGCTGCAGGACCCGCGCGATCTGCGCCTGACCGTCGCGCATGAGCTGCAGCACTTCCGCCAGCGCGACATCGAATGCGAATTCCTGCTGGAAATGCTGCGCCCCGCCCTGTTCTGGAACCCGGCCTTTTACCTGTGGCGGCACGAAATCCGGCTGCTGCGCGAATTTGCTTGCGACCAGGCACTGATGGCGCGGCCGCGGTTCGATGTGCGGGCCTATTGCGAGTGCCTGATCCGTGCCTGCGCCCATGCCGCCCGCGGACCCGCGCTGTTCACCCGCCGCAGCCCGGCGGTGGCGCTGGTCGACCGCCGGGAAACCCGCCGCGGAGCCTCCTTGCAGCGCCGCATTATCGCGGTAACCGCCGTTCAGCCGCAGGGTCAGAACTCGCTGGGCTGGGGGCTGGTGTCCCTGGGCATGGCCGGCGCGGTGCTGGCGACGGCGATGCTGCTGCAGCGTCCCAGCGACTGGAGCCATGACCGCATCATGCTGTCGACCATCGTCAATCTGGAGCGGATGGCCAGCCGCAACAGCACCCCGGACCTTGCCGTCAGCGCCCTGAATGGCGGCTTTGCCGTGCCAAGCCAGTAGCCCCGCAGCGGCCTGCCAGACAGTCACGGCGTTCGCGCTCCCGGCACATACCTCTGCCAGTCGTCATAAGCAGGCCTGCCTTCAGCTCAGGTCCGCGGGCGGGGCTTTTGCGTGCGCAGGGCCTGCCGCAGCAGGCGCAGCTGTTCCGCGGCTGACAGGCGCATCCGTGCACCCAGGCCGGCGCGGCTGATATCCAGGCTGACCGTCCGCAGCCGGCTGTTCGCCATCCGTTTCAAATTATGCCGGGTGGTCCACAGGTTGAACATCGAGGCACCCTCATCCAGGCTGTGCTTCAAGCTCTGATACATCAGCGCCGTTCCCGCCCCCAGCTCCCGGCCCAGGCCGGTCACCGCGGTGAAATACCCGTGGTAGGGCCCGTGCTGTTCCGCCAGAACAAAGGCAAAGGCCACCGGCTCCCCCTGATGGGAGGCAGACCAGAAACGCAGGGTGCCGTCTTTGGCACAGCCGCGGATCTGCGCCTCGTACAGCTGCAGACCGCTTCTGCGCATACGCGGGCAATCCTTCCAGCTGGCGGTCACCACCTTGCGCAGGATTTCGACGGCCGGGTCCGGCCCGGTCTCGGCTGTGTGCAGCAAAACCTCGCAGCAGCCGTTCATTTTCCGCTCGGCGGAGCGCAGGGCGCGGCGGTTCTTGCTGCTGAGCTGCGCCTCCAGTTCGGCGCCGCTGGCCACGCCTTCAACAGAGTAATACCGCAGGCCCGGGCTTTGCCTGACACTGTAGCCCTGCTTGTCAAACGCCTGGCTCAGAATGCGGGCCAGCCGGTTGCCTTCGGGGAGGCTGGCAAACGACAGGTCGATCCAGCGCATTCGCTCCAGCGCCTGCACCAGGGCCGCGGTCAGCTCCTGGCTGTTTTCATCCGGAGCCAAAAGCAGGTCAAAGGCCGGCGACGAGCCGAACACCGGCGGGCCGCCCCGCCAGGCGAGCAAGGCCTTCCAGTCGCGGCGGCGGAACACCGGGGCAAACCCGGCCAGATCCGCGCCGCGCCACAGGCACAGGCAAGCCGGCCGCTGCCCCGTGGCGGCGGCCGCACGCGCCCAAGGCAGGAAAAACCCGGGCCGGTCAAAGGCCCCGGCACCAGTGGAAGCGGCCAGCGCCGCAAGCTGGTCCTCCAGCGCCATCAAGGCAGGCAAGCTGTCCGCAATCTCGATACGCAGGGGTTGCATTTCAGAGTCCTCCCCCGTCCAGCGGGCCGTGCGGCAAGGATCCGCGGACCGGCGCGGCTGCGGAGGCAGGCCAGACCCAGGCCGGGAACATGGTTGGCCGCCGCCGGGCAATGCGCCGCTGCAAGGCCGAGAGCAGCACTTGCGGCACGGCCCGGGCCAGGGTTTCCGAGACTTTGACTGTGACCAGGTCCGTTGCGGTCAGCGCCTGTTTGCGCTGGCTTTGGCTGGCAAAACTGGAATTCGGGGCGTACCCGGGCGGCCGGAGCGCCGCGTTCGGCAGTCCCGCAGCGGCCAGCAGCGGTGCCAGCGCGCGCCCTGGGTCCGACCGGAGGGCTTCAAAATCCGCCGCAAAAACCCGGTCTTTCCCCAGCTGCCTGCGCAGCCGCTGCATGCAGCGGCGGTGGAACACGTTGGACGCACAGGCGCGGCCGATCAGCACCGCCCGGCGCGGGTATGGCGGCGGACAGCGGCCATAAGACCATAGCCGCGAGCGCAGGAACCCCGGACTAGCCCGGCTCACGCACAGGAACAAGGCCGATGGCACCGCCTTGGCAATGCGGTCGGCCAGCAAGGTGTGGTGCGGGGATTTTTCCACCCAGACGCTGGCCCCCTGGCGCTGCGCCAGGTCGTCCATCACCCGGCAGAACAGCTCTGCCGGGCTGGCGCTGGCCTCCGCCGCCACCTCGCCCCATTGGCGGCTCCGCCCGGTCAGCCGGTAATACTCGCTGCGCAGGAAATCGCCCGCGGCATCGGCCCGCCAGCCGGGACCGGGCCAGGGCTCCATCGCAGGGCTGAAATGCGAGAAGTAGACACTTTCATGCACCCCGTGGTGATGCTCCGCCGCAACCGCCGCGATGCCCGGCTGGGCTGCCAGCAGGTTGGCGGCGAGCGTGGTTCCGGACCGCTGCAGTCCCAGGACAAAGACCGGAGTGGCGTGCGGCGTGTTCATGCCCGGAACCTCCACTCCGGCCGCAATGCCTGATAGGCGCGGCGCAGGTTGAACAGCAGTGCATGGGCGGGCATCCGCAAAGGCAGCACATAGGCGGGCACCAGCGGCACCGTTTCCGGGTTGAAGGCCGATTTGAACTGCGCGCGGTTGCCGTCCCCGGTGGAGGCTGCTGCCCCCTCTCGCGCGGAAAATGCAGGGCCCGCCATGTCGTACTGCGCAAACCCCTGCGCCTGGGCGGTCTTCAGCACCTCCCAGACAAGAGGGTAGCCGGCAGCGGCGCTGGCCTTGTCCTCGCTGCGCGCCAGAACAAGCCAGAAAGCCCGGCTGCCATCGGCGATCATGACGTGGCCTGCCACCAGCCGCTCCTGCTGCCAGGCCAGCAGAAACGCGCCCTTGGAGCGCGTCATCCGCCATTGCGCGGCCACCGGCGGCACCGCTTCGAGACCCAGCCCCCGGGACTGGAAGAAGCGCGTCATCAGCGGCTCAAACTGCAGAGCCTCCTCCAGGGTGGCCGCCGGGCGCACCGTTACACCGGCCTTTTCCGCCTTGCGGATCTGACGGCGGCAGCGCTGTTTCAGCCGCGCCTGCAACTGCTCCGGGGTACCGTCCAGAGCGACCAGCGCCGTGGCCCTGTGCTGCGACTGCGCAGCGGCCGGCAGTTGCGCCGCACCCGCAGTGTCCAGAATTTCATGGACCTGCGCGCAGGCCTCCTCGCCGCTCCAGCGCGGGTTGAGCTGCATCGAGCAGCAGCCTGCCTGGCGCAACCGCGCCGCAAACCCTGGCAGGATCCGGGCTAGGTCCTGTGGCGTTCGGGTCACCGGTCCGCGCCGGAAATTTGCCAGATAACGCCCTGGTGCCAGCCGGGTCAGGCGTGCGGCGCCAAAACCGGCAATCTCCCCATCCGGCAGATAGGCAGTGAGCATCAGATAGCGGTGGCGCGGCGGCGGCGGGCAGTTTTCGGTAAACCCCGGGTGCTGCAGCCAGGTTGCAGGCGGACAGCTGCCGAGAAAGGCCTGCAGCCTGCTGCGGGTTCTGGGCGGCAGCTCCTGATCCATGCTGACGCGAATGCCTGCCGTTTGGCCTCTGAGCTGCTGCAGCATCGTCACAGCCTCCCGCCGTTATTCAGGGCATCCGCCCGCCGCAGCTGGTGGTGCGGGAGCAGCCCCCGCAGCCTGGTCAGCTTGCGCAGCATGTCCTCAAGCTTGAGCAGCCAATGGGCGCGGCTGCCCCGCCGCACCCCGCGCAGACGCCGGACCTGGTAGGATGAGGTTTCAAAGTCCTTGAGGAAGCGGCTGCGCCGTCCGAAGTCGATCCGCGCAGCCGTCCCCTCCCCGATCAGCGCCTGCAGGCCTTGGCAGAGGATGGAACGGCGCGGCGACAGTTCCGAAAACGCGGTGTCGCAGTCCGCAGCCAGGCAATACCAGGTGTCCTTGCAGCGGACCGCGCAGAAGGACGCAATGTCCTGTTCGCCGGCCCTCATCAGAATCAGGGCGCCGCTGTCCCGCGCGGCAAAACGGTGCCAGAGTTCGCTCAGAAACGCGCCGCCGCGCAGGCCCGCAAGCCCGGACTCCGGCCGCTGCTTCGGGGACCGCTCCGCCAAGGCAAACACCCGCTGCACCGGCGCATTGTCCGCGGTGCGGAACACCTCCGTCTCCGCCTTGGCCCGCTGCAACTGCCGCTCGCCGTTACGGAGCTTTTTGCGGAACGCGCGGCTGCGGGTCTGGCAGTAGCTGTCCCAATCGCTGAGGTTTTCCGCCAGCGATCTGGCCTGCACGCGGTCCTGCCACAGGCTCAGGCCGCCCAGGCGCAAGCATCGGGTGGTAAACACATCACGGGTGCAGACCCGGAACACAGCCAGTTCAATCCCGGCCTGCGGCGCAGCCCGGCAGACCGCGTCCAACAGCGCCCGCAGGGTTTCGCGGCTGGTGGCCAGAAACTCGTAGAATCCGGAGTGGCTGCACAGCCAACCCGTCAGCACCCGGGGCCGGAAGAACGGCAGCAGCATGCTGAACCGCTTGCGGACAAGGCACATCGGCGCGGCGGCCACCATCCGGCGCGCCTGCCAGATCGTGAAGATCCGCAGCTCGCCAGGCAGACCGAAGCCTGCATGCTGCGCGGCCAGCCAGTCGAAAGAGGAGAACAACCGCCCACGGCAGGCAGCATGCATGGCGCGCCACTCCGCCTCCAGCGCGGCAAACTCCTCCCAGCGGGTCAAAACCCGGGCTTCCAGCGCCTCCGGCGGCGCGGGCTGGATGACCGCACGGCTATTCATCCGCCATCCTCCGGGCCGGCGCCCAGCGCACGCTGCGCACCCCGGCCATCGCCCGCAGGATGCCAAAGCCCATCGCGGCGTGGCCGATCACGAAGAAGCGGGCCAGCCCCGACCCCGGCAGCCGCGCCAGCGGCGGCAGCAGCAGGGAGCCTGCAGCGAGGCCGTAAACGATCAGCTGGGCCAGCAGGGCCAGGGTATAGATACCGCCCTGTTCGGTTGCAGCGGCCAGGCTCAGCAGCAGCATCGGCGGCAGCAGAAAAGCCACCATCCGGCGCAGCCCCTTGTGAAACATCAACTGCAGCGCATAAAGCCCGTGCCGGGCCGGGTTCATCAGCCGCCGCATCCGCAACAGCGCGCGCCAGCCGCGTTCGGTCGAGCGCACCCGGCGCATGAATTCGTCGCCGGTGCGGCTGGTCACCGCCTCCTGCGCCACCGCGCGCGGCTCGAACACCAGGCGGCGGTGCTGCGCCGGGGCCTGCACCGAGATATAGAAGTCATCCGCCATGTCGCCGGGAATACGCTCCGGCACCAGTTCACGCCGCATGGCATACAGCGTGCCTTGCGCCGAGACCGCCCCGCCGTGGCGGTTCTCGGCCGCTTTCAGGGCAGAGTCATAGGCCCAGAACAGCCGCTCGGCGCGGGCCAGCCAGCCGCCGCGGCCCTGCTTGCGCTGCGGCTGCAGCCGCCCGCATACGCCGCCGGTTTCCGGCTGCGCAAAGGGGGCCAGCAGGTGCCGCAAGGCGCCGGGTGCCAGCATGCTGTTGGCATCGGAAAAGACCACCACATCCGCCTCGATCCGCGCCAGCCCAGCGGTCAGCGCCTGCGCCTTGCCGCCATGCCCGGCCGTCTGAAAGGCGCGGATGCGCGGGCTGTTCAGTGACAGGGCCTGGTCCAGCGTGGCGTCCTCCGATCCATCGGAGACGACCAGCACGTCAACCCAATGCGGCCCGCAGTCCTGCGCCAGGATGGTCTCCAGCTTGGCCCGTATCGCGGCCTCCTCATTGCGGGCGGCGATCAGCACGGTGGCGCGCACGGGCTGTTCCGGCGGCAGCGGTGCGCGGCGGCCCGCCAACGCGGCCAGAATGCACCAGAGCAGGCCGTATCCAACCAGGGAAAAGGCGATCAGCCCCGCGCACATCCAGAACAGCAGGATCATTCCGCCGCCCTCCCCAGCGCTGCTGCGGAATGGGCCCGGAACAGGTCGAACTGACGCCTGGCATTGACCGCCAGCGAGAATTCCGCCTCCACCAGCGCCCGCCCTTGCCGGGCAATGGCATAGGCAGCAGCGGGATCGCCGTGAACGGTCTCAAGCGCTTGGAGCAGCTGCACCACCGAGCCCGGCTCGATCAGGAAACCGGTCCGGCCGGGGCGGATCAGCTCGGGGATGCCCGAGACGTTGGTGGAGATCACCGGCCGCTGGAACGCCAGCCCTTCGATCGCCACATTGGGAATACCTTCGGTCCGGCCTGACGGCCCGATCACCGAGGGCGCCGCGATCACATTGGCGGTTTCATACAGCCGGCTTACCGCCGCGAAATCCTGCTTGCCCAGGAAGGAGACCCGGTCCCCCAGCCCCAGCTCAGCCGTCAGCGCCTGCAACCTGCCACGCTCCGGCCCGTCACCGGCCAGGGAGCAGCGCCAGTCCGGGATCTCCACCGCCGCCAGTGCCCGCAGCAGCAGATCCACCCCTTTGCGCACCTGCAGAGAGCCGACATAGACCACATGAAACGGCCCCTTTTGCGGCGGCGGGCCAAGCTGCGGGATCGCCTCCACATCGACGCTGGAGTGAATCACCTGTATCTCCTCGGCGCGCAGGCCGCGGACATTACTGGCGAGGAAATCGCGCCCGTAGTTGCTGATGGTGCGCACAAAGGCCGCCTCGCCCAGCTTTTCCGCCAGCAGCCGCTGGGTGCGGAAGATGTCATGCGCCCGGCAGCTGACCGAATAGGGAATGCCGGTCAGCCGGTGAATCACCCAGGCCGCCGTCGCCGGATGGCCGGCAAACTCCGCGTGGATGTGGTCGGCGCCCCAGTCCGCCAGCTCGCGGGCGATGGCACAGGCGGCCACCGAGACCACCGCGGATTTTCCCGCCAGCATTGGCTTGCCGCCCTGCTGCGCCCCGATGGCGGCAAGCGGCCCGGCCATCCGGCCCAGCTGCGCACCGAAACTGGCCAGGGTGCGCGGGCTCAGCAGCCCGGCATGGCGGGCAATGGCCCGGGTCGGCCGGGCAAAATCATGCAGCACTTCGGACGTGTTGTAGGGCGACAAGTGATAGAGCCGCACCTCGGCCCCGAACTCCAGGAACTTCAGTACATCCCGAAGTATGAAGGTCTCGGTAAATTTCGGGTATTCCGTGACGATGACCGCCAGCCGCATGTCAATTTCCCCCATCCCCGCTGCCCGCTGCGCCAGAGTTTGGCTGGCTGATGTCCGAATGGCCGGAGTCCGCACGGCCGGCGCCTTCCCCAAGGCTGAGATGCCGGACCGCCACACACAGCGCGGGCAGGATCCACATAAATTTAGTGTCCTCGTTGGGCATGAACAGCGAAGCGATCAAAAAAGCCGCAAAGCCATAGGCCAGTGCCTTGGCAAATACCGACAGGCCCGCCACCTCCGCCCGCGCGGCCTGCAGAGCCGCCTTCATCGCGCTGATCATCACGCCGAGAAACAGCGCCAGCCCGATCAGACCCAGCTCGGCGGCGACTTCCAGATAGCTGTTGTGCAGCTGCCGCGGCCCTGGCTCGCGGCCCGGGTACCAGCGGAACTCTTCCCCGGCATAGTAATGCGGGTAATTGCCCGGGCCGACACCGAAAACCGGGTTCTCCCACAGCAGCTGCAGCCCGATCAGGTTGTAGGACAACCGCCGCAGCAGGGTCCGGTCGGAGCCCTGCTCGAACATCGTGCCCATCCGCTCCCAGTAAACCTCGGGCACAAAGGGCATCGCGGCGGCGGCAGCGGCAGCCAGGCAGACCAGCGCCAGCGGGAACAGGCGGTGCCTGCGGTTGTGCCACATGTAGACCAGTGCAATCAGCGCAAGGGCTATGGCGGCCGAACGCGCCAGCGTCAGGACCAGCCCGGCCATGCCGATCAGCACCACCGCGCCGCTGAACCACCGCATCGGCTTGTGTTCAAAGAACAAAACAGCGGCAATCACCACCGTGCACAGCAGCATGTGCGCCGCCGTTGTCGGGTTGTAGTTGGAGGCGCCGGCGCTGCGGGCCTGGCCCTCGAACGCGGCGGTGGTGGCGGCGGCCTCGGTCGCCACCAGCCTCACGCCCAGAACGCTTTCGGCCACCACGAACAGGCCGGAGACCAGCCCGGTGCCCACCAGCACCCAGACCAGGCCGCGCAGCCGTCCAGGGGTATCGGCCAGGGCCACGATCAGGAAAAACAGCACGACCACGCTGGCGAAACCGATCACATGCTCCTTGCCGGCCCCGGAGTACTTGCAGGTCAGATAGGAGATGCAGAGCCAGATCAGGAACAGCACAACCAGCGACCTGGTCTGGCTGGGCGGGCCGAGCCGCAGATGCCGCGGGGTGTGGCAGCTTTGCAGCAGCAGCCCGCCCAGCGCCGCCGCGGTCAGCAGTTTGAAGGCTGACAGCGGCAGCGCTTTCGACAGGAGTCCGGCCAGCGCGTCGAGATGGGAGAAGGTGACCAGCAGCATCAGCGCGGCAAAGGGATGCAAGGCGACCAGCCCGCCTGCGGCCATCCCTGGCACCAGCAGCAGCCCCATCTTGGGCGAGCCGGCGGTGAAACTGATCAGCAGCAGCGCCAGAAACAACAGACCTACCGCCAGCAGCAGATATCCGGTCAGCCGCCAGATCATGCCGCGCGTGGCCCCCGGCGCCGCTGACTGCGCTTGCTGCGCCGCTTCAGGCGCTTGTGCAGCGTCTTGCTGAGGCCTGCCGCCAGGATCACCAGGTACCAATAGTAATTGCCTTGGAAGCAGCGCACCGTGGCGCGGAAATGCCAGGCGTCGATGCGGGCGCTGGCAAAGCCGGCGGTGTTTTCCCCCACGTGCACCCGGCTGATCACCGCCGGATCCTCGCTGGCCCGGTTCGTCCCCCGGCCTGCGGTGGTGGCAATGTAACCCTCTTCGGCGGCGATGCCGCGGGCGAGCGCTGAGGTCCGGTTCTGCGGCCAGCAGAACAGATCCGGCGTCTTGCCCAAGCGAGCCTTGAATTCGGTGCGGCAGCGGGCCAGCTCGGCGCGGACCCGGGCGGCATAGGCCGCTGCGCTCTCGCGCCGGCCGCCTTCATAGGCGGGTGCGGCCAGTGCCGCGTCGCTTTCCGGGATTGCTGTTCCAGCGGGGACGGCAGGCGGTTTCTCGGCCAGGTACCAGTCATGCTTGCTGCCGCGCGTGGCGGCCCATTGCATCCAAGCGTGCTGTTTCCAGTTTTCGCGGGTCAGCTGACCGACCGCACGCGGACCGACCGGCACCCGGATGTGATCCACCCCGTGCGGCTGAACGTCGAACACCTTGTCCGGCCCCGCCTGGTCCAGCGCCCGGATCTCGCGCCAGCTGAGGTAGCCGTCCCAGCGGTCCGGGCGGCTGGTGTCGTCCAATGTCTGCGGCGGCACCCGGTCCGGGGCGGCGAATTCCAGCGAGATAAAGAGGGTGGCGCGCATAGCGTGGCGGCGCAGGATCGGTGCTGCCGCCACCCAATTGTCGAGATAGCCGTCATCGAAATGCAGCAGCACCGTGCCCGGCGGGACCGGCTGGCAGGCGCGGCGGCGGCGGATGAATTCCCCGGTGTCCATCACCGTGCACCCCATCCGCCGTAAAAGTGTGAACTGGCGGTCCAGGGTTTCAGGGCGCACCGAGGTCTCGGCCGCCCAGGGCAGCCAGGCGGCGTCGGCGCTGACGCTGTGCCAGGTCAGACAGGGCACTCCGCCGGGCTGCCGCATCCAGCCGTCGGCGATCCACAGCCAGCCGGCCAGCACTGGCAGCCCGGACCAGTCGGGCATCCCCCCCGCCGGAAACAGTGCGGAATACGGCCCGCCCCAAGCCAGCAGCCCCCAGGCAAACAGGATGGTGGCGATGCCGGTGCCCCAAATGGCCAGCGCCAGGCGCCGCTCCGCCTTGCGGCGGCCGCTGGCAAAAGATCTGCAGTTCTGCCGCACGCTCCGCTGCCTCCCTTCAGTCCCTCAGCATCACGCCAAAGACATTCTCCACGCCCTGCGCCTGCAGCCGGGCGGTCAGCCCCTGCAGCGTTTCCTCTGCCACGGTGCCGGGACGGATCCCGATCACAACCCAGTTGAAACCCCTGGCCTTGCTCATGCAAAAACTCTCATCGGCGCCGCCCAAGTCCGTCACTTTAACCCCGTTTGCAGGCGTCGGCTCACTGCGCCCGTCCAGCAGCCGCCCAAGCTGGACAACCGTCTCACTGCGGCCGCTGGCTACTGCCTGAAGCGTGGCCCCTCTGCCTTGCTCCTCCTCCGAGGCGGCGGCGCTTTCCAGTTTCTGGGCTTTCAGCTTCTGCCAGCCCTTCAGGCGCCGTAAGGAAACCTCGATTACCGCGGTCAAACGGCGGCTTTCCACGTCGCTGCCAATGGCTGTGACCGCCCCATGGCTGGGAACAGCGTTGCATTGCAGGTTCATTGCCTTGGCCATCTGCGCCAGCTTGGCCCGGCTTGGCCGCTGCAGCGGCACGACGCCCAGCCCCCGCGGCCCGAACAGCCGCTGCAAGTCGCCTTCGGTCTTGACGGTTCTGGAAAAGGTGTCCGCGCTGATAACCAGAAAGGCCGAGGCCATGATCCAGCCGGCAAACGCAAAAACGGTATTCACGATCACCCGCGGAAAGACCGGATAGACGGGCACCATCGCGGGGTCGATGACCCGCAGCGCGGCGAAATTGCTGGTCCGGGCCATCCGCAGCGTGCTGATCTGCTCCTCCAGTTCCGCGAAGTTGCCGTCGCCCTTGATGATTTCCTGGCGCAAGGCGGCCTCCAGCTGGAGCGAAGCAGCCTCTGCCTGGGCCCTGGCATGCGCCACATATTCCTCAGCCACGAAATTGGCCGCCGCAGCCGCAAGGCGGGGTTCGCCCCAAAAGACCTTGATTTTCATGATATAGGTGCCTTCGACCATCTCTACATGGATCGAATCCTGCAGCGCCAGCACGGTATCGGTCCGCGGGTCCAGCACCACATGCCTGCCGGAATTCAGCGTATTGTAGAGCTGCCGGAAATAGCGGCGGAAACTGACGACCCGCTGGATGATCTGCTGTCCAAGCCCGGCCGGAGCCGCCGCTTCCGGCACAGCCGCCGGCGGCTGCCTTGGCGGAAACTCTGCTGCGATCCGCTCCAGGGTCTTGGCTGCGATTTCCCGGCTCAGAAGGTATTCGATGTGGGTTTGCGTCAGCAGATTCGCCGGATTGATCGTGGTCGAGCGCACGAAGTTCTGGCTGTACGCCAGCTCGATTGGCGTCGGCAGCAGCGAGACTTTGGCTGAGGCCCTGTAAACCGGTGAAGCATGGAGAAGAAGTGTGCTGAACGCGGCGGTGCCACCCACCAGAAACACAAAGGTGAAGGCGACAAGGACCCGGTAGTACCGCAGCAGCTGGAGGTAATGGGCGGCCACGCCCGCCGCCCCCGGAACTGTGCTGGGCGGGCGGCTGCGCCCGCGCTGCCGCCTGCCCCCGGTCATGAGGAAATCACCGAAGACTGCAACAGATACCTTTCGACAAAATGCTTGGCTGCGATCGAATTGGTGGAATATGTCGCATAATGGGCAAACCCGCTGCGCCCGATGCCGATGGGTTCGCTGTGTTCGATTTTCGCCCGCACGGTGAACCGGCACACCCGGCCGGATTTGCGCTTGCGCACCAGCATCAGCAAATGCTCGCCCTCGGGAAACGGGCGGGTGGCTACGAATTGCAGGATTTCATCCGAGATGCCGCAGATTGCGCCGACATGGGTATTGTTGCCCGAACAGAGCTCCACCTTGCTGTCCGGCGGCCGGTTAAAGCCGGTACGCAGCCATTTGTGTTCGGCCAGCGGGCGGAACTGGTCTGCAATCCCCGAGGCGGCCAGGCGGGCGGATTTGCGCAGAACACAGTAACCGACATAAGCCAGAAAACCGAAAGCCGCACCGTAGCGGACCGGTGTGCGGACGCACATGCGGTTGAACCTGGCGCGCAGCGCTTTGGGCGTTTCATGAGTCATCAGCGCCTGGGCAAAGCCGACCAGGCCGGGGCGAATGCGGAAACGCTCCTCGTAACCGGGCACTTCCTCTCGGTAGACGTCTTCGATCTCCGGGCGGATCGGACGCGGCCCGAAAAAGACCATATCGCCGCGCAGGATGTTGATCAGCTGCGGCAGCTCGTCCAGACGTGAGCGGCGCAGGTAGATCCCGATGCGGGTTTCCGTCATCGAGCGGCGCGGCAGGGTCCGGTCGCGGGTGACGGTGCCGGCCTTGAAGCTGAGGGTGCGGAATTTGAGAATGTTGAATTCCCTGCGGTCCTTGCCCAGTCGCGGCCCGGAATAGAAAACCGGGCCGCGGACCAGCACCTTCTGCATGAGGATGATCAGCAGCATCAGCGGGCTGACAAGCGGCAGCAGCATCAGCGCCAGCCCGCGGTTGACCACCGCATCGAGCACCGGCCTGGTGGGCATGTAGCCGGTCCGCAGTGCGGCACCGCTCAGCAGCCCTCTGGGCGCGCTGGCGGCGGCCGCCGCCCCGGCGGTTCCGCTGCGCGGCGCGCCCCGCAGATCCGGCCGGGCTGCTGGTCCGGCCCGCCTCGGCTGCGCGCCATTTTTTCCATAAATGCGCGGCGCGGGATCAGCTCCCCCGGCTGACCCACGAAAAAATACCCGGTTCACTGTAACCCCCGTACAATTCCCAGTATATGCGAAATTTCCACAAGTCCGGTCACCGCCGCTCCCACAACCGGCCAGTGAACGCTGTGTCTTCCCCCATGCCCGATGGAACGTAAGGGCGCGATTCGTGTCAATTGGCCAACCGGCATACGCCTAAGGGATTAGTGCCGGACAACCATCTGAAATATATCAGCAAATATCTCATCCCGCTGCAAGCGGAGCAACTGCGGGCGGTGCCAGGCCAAGACCGCCCAGCACAAAATATGCGCGAATTTCTGGCCGCGTTTCAGAATGGAGCTAAGCTGAATAGCTGGTGAAAATTTATTGGTTTCCGGAAAGCGCCGCCTATGAAGCAGCGGGGAACACTGCGCAATATCATCTCCGTCACTTTCTGGAAAACTGCCGGAATGGGGCTGAGCCTGATCATTGCCCTGGCAATTGCAAACCTGTTCGGCGCGGGCCCGGCCACGGACGCGTTTTTCCTTGCCCGCCGCTTGGTGTCCAATGCCGCTGCCGGGCTGGAGCGGGCGTTTCAGCTGTTGCAAGTACCGCCCCTGGTGCGGCTGGCGGAAAACCAAGGGCTGGAGGCTCTGTCAGTGCATCTGCGCAGGCGCCTGTGGCAAGTGTTTCTGGCTGCATCGGTGCTGTGTGCCGCCGCTTTTGCAATGGCGGGAGAGATCGTCGACTTCCTGGCCCCCGGCTTTGCCGAAGAGCAGCGCCGGGCTGCTGAGGCTTATTTCCGGATCCTCATAGTTGTGCTGCCGTTGTCTGCGGCGACGGCACTGGCTGGGGCGACGCTGAATGCGCTGCGGCTGTTCAGCCTGCCGGTGATTGCCAGGCTGCTGCCGCGGCTGTGCGCGGTGATTGCCTTGGCAATTGTTGCGGCAGTGCCGGTGTTTGCCGCCGGGCTGGGCGCAGTTGCGCTGGCGATCGCGGCAGGCACCGTGCTGATGGCGGTGGTCTTTGCGTTCTGCATCCGCCATGCGCTGTCGCAGGATTGGACGGCCGCCGCGGCGGCTGTGCCGCAACAGGGCTACTCGCCGGGGCGCGTCTGGGCGATGCTGCTGACGCAATTCCACTTGATGGCCGCGATCTGGATCGACATGGCGATGGCCTCTATGACCGGCACGGGCGGCGTGGCAACGCTGGAGTTTGCCCAGCGGATGACCAATATGGCCCCCAGCGTGGTGACCAGCAGCGTGGTCATCGTGTATTACACCGAGTTTGCAAGCCATCTGGCGCGGGGCAATCACGATGCCTTCCGCGAAAGCGTGCTGGTGTCGCTGCGGGCAACAATGCTGTTTGTGATGCCGGCTGCGGTCGCGCTGTTCATGCTGAACAAGCCGCTGGTGTCCGTGCTGCTTGGGCATGGCGCGTTTGAGCCCTGGGCGGTGGCGCAGACGGCCAGCATCATTGCCTGGCTGGCGCCGCTGCTGGTGGTCAACGCGCTGCTGGGAACCCTGATGTCGGCAACATTTGCCGTGCCGCAGTTGCCGCACGCCCGGATGATTGCCACGTCGATCACGGTGGCGCTAGCGGCCCGGGTGGGGCTTAACCTACTGTTTCTGCCCCATTACGGCGTGCTGACAGTGCCTGCGGTCTCACTGGTATCGATGACATTGCTGATGGGTGTTCTCTACATCTGGCTGGCATATGCGCTCGGCCCGCTGGTACGGCTCCGGGACCTGCGTCCCTTTGCGGCTATGGCGCTGGCCTCTGCCGCAGCGGCGGCAGCGCTCTGGACAGTGCAATCGGCGGCAGCGCGCACAGCGGCGGGGCGCTTGGAGACGCTATCGGTTGCCGGGCTGTCTGCGGTCTGCGGCGGGCTGGCCTTTGCGGCGGTGGCAACGCTGTTGAGAGTACCGGAAACCGCGCGGATCCGCCTAGCCTTGCGCAAGGCTGTGCGCCGGGGTGCGGTATGAGTGCCCCGGTCCTGATCCAGAAGTCGCCGCCGCTGCGGCTGCGCAAGCCGCGGAGCCGCCTGCCGTTTCCGTTCAACAGCCCGCACACCCACCTGACCCGGAGCGGGCGCTTTGCGATCCGCGAGGGCTTGCGCGTGCTGGGGCTGCCGCAGGGGGCCAAGGTGCTGCTGCCGGCCTGGCATTGCGGGTCCGAGGCCGATGCAGTTCTGGCCGCCGGGCTGCGGACCGGGCTGTACCGGTTGCAAGCCGACTTGTCGGCCGATCTGGAGGATCTGCGGCGCCAGCTGCAGCAAGGCGGCACGGCCGCGGTCTATGCCATTCACTATTTTGGCTATCCGCAGCCCGTGGAGGCTGTGCGAGCGCTGGCGGAGGAATTCGGCGCCGTACTGATCGAGGATCTGGCACTGGGGCTGTTTTCCTGCGGCCCGGACGGCACCCCGCTGGGACAGAAGGGGGATATGTCGGTGTTCAGCCTGGTCAAGACCCTGCCCTTGCCGGACGGCGGCGCGCTGTGGCTGCGCCAGGCCCGGCCCGGTGCCCTGGCGCGGCTGTCGCCCGCCCCGCTGCGGCCGGTGCTGGCCGGGTTCAAGGGGGTACTGCGGCGCTCGGTTTCCGCCCCGCCGCCAGTCCGGGCCGCCGCTGAAGCCGCGCCTGCGCAGCTGGAGGCCTGGCACCCGCGGGCGGGCATAGACCCTGCCGATATGGCCGGCCGGATTCCACTGTTGACCCGGCTTTTGCTGCGCCTGACGGATGCGGGTGCCACCCGAGCGGCGCACCGTGCCAATTACAAGGCACTGCAGGAGGGGGTGCCGCGGCGGGCAGGTATGCGGCCGCTGCTGCCGGACCTGCCGGAGGGCGCCTGCCCCGCCTTCTTTCCGCTGTTCACTCCGCAGGCGGACAGGGTGCATGCCGCCTTACAGGCCGCGGGCATCCAGTCCGTGCGCTTCTGGCGTCAGTTCCACCCGGCGGTGGATCTGTCCGGCCATCCCGAAGCGCAGGCGCTGAAGCGATCGGTGCTGCGGCTGCCGGTGCATCCGGGCCTGAGGCCGTCGGATGCGGCGCGGATCTGCGAGGCGCTGCACCGGGTCTGCTGAAATCGCCTGTCAGAGCTGGCAGAAACGGACATCGTCCAGCAACATTTCCGCCGCTTGCGGGTTTGAATTGGCGGTCAGCCCGACCTGGAAGCGGTCAGCCTGCTCCCGTACTGCGACATCCATGTGGCGGGACACGATCTCTTGCGTGAGCAAGGTGGTGCCGCGGGCATCGCTGACCACCTCACCATCCAGCGTGATCACCGATCGCCCGTTTTCTCCCGAGCCAAGCGTCACTTGCCAGCTGAGCTGGTGCCAGACTCCAGCAGTCACCCGCTGCGGCGCAGACGGCAGAAACGGCTCCTTGATGCCGATCTTGGAGCGGTCTACCCGCAACAGCCCGCGGCGCAGGTAAAGGCGCACGCCCGGGTTGGTGTCCAGCCCGCAAGAGGCGCATTCGAGGTCCATCAGGATCACGCTGTTGAGCGGCGTGCCCGGCGGGAAATAAATCCGCGCCTGCATCAGGATCACGGTCCCGGCCGGCAGAGGCTGAAAGCGGTGGACATAGTCCGCCTTCCCGACTTTGCCGCTCTTCTTGGGACCCGCTGTCAGCCGCGCCACGCGGTTGCCCGGCTGCAGGGGATCCTCGGCCAGGACGGCCGTGCCGCGCTGCAGCTGCACATGGGAAAACCCGCCATGCCCGCCGGCCTGATCAAAAGACCAATATTGGCTGTCCATGGGGCACTGGCCCGCAACTGCGCCGCCGCCTGCCCACAAGGCCGCAGCAAGGGCAGGAATGGCAATCAGGCGGCCGCACGGGCCGCACTTGAGCAATGGCATGGCAGAGCTACTCTCAATGAAACACAAGCTAAGGATATAGGGCCCGTTTCCGGTTTGACCCGGAGATTGCGCCGCCGGAACGGGACATGAATGCAGCACAGCCGCAAACAATTGCCTTTGCCCTGCCGCACCTGAAGGCGGGCGGGATCGAAGTGGTGGTGAAATCGCTGCTGTGCAGCCTTGACCGCCGCCGCTGGGCGCCGGTGCTGATCCTGAACCGCTGCGAAGGCGAGCTGCTGAAAGCCCTGCCCGGCGATGTGCCGGTGCTGAGCTGCGGCGGCAGGGGCCTGCTGCCGCGCGCCTGGGCGCTGGCACGGCTACTGCGGCAGCAGCGGGCGGCGCTGGTCTACTCCGGCACCAATGCGATGAACCTGTCTGCAGTTCTGGCGGTCGCGATGCTGCCGCCCAAGCAGCGTCCGCGGCTGGTGATCTCTGAGCACACGACGGCCGAGGACTACCTGGCCAAGGCCCGCCACCCCTGGCTGCGCAAGCTGCTGATCCGCGTGCTGTATCCGCGGGCGGACCGGCTGGCGGTGCCGCTTGAGGCCATCGGCACCGGCTGGCAAGCCGCGCTGAGTCTGCCGGGGCCGCCGGCGGCCAGTCTGCCGAACCCGGTTCTTGACGGGGCGGAGCTGGCACGGCTGCGTGATAATGCGCCTGCACGTCTGCCGGGGCGGATCGTTGCAGCCGGGCGGCTGATCCCGGACAAGGGCCATGATGTGCTGATCCGCGCCTTTGCGGATGTGCAGAAAGCCCTGCCGCAGACAGAGCTGCTGATTTACGGCACCGGGCCGGAGCGGGCAGCGCTGGAGGCACTGGTGCAGCAGCTGGGCCTTGGCGGCAAGGTTCGGCTGATGGGCTATTCCGCGGACCTGCTGCGCGACTTTGCCCGTGCGGAGCTGGCGGTGCTGCCGTCGCGGCGCGAAGGTTTCGGCAATGTCGCGGTTGAGGCGATGGCGGCCGGCACCCCGCTGGTGGCAAGCCGCTGCCTGGGGCCGCAGGCGATCCTGCAGGACGGCACGCTGGGCGAACTGGTGCCACCCGGTGACGTGCAGGCGCTGGCCCAGACCATGATACGGAGCCTGCAGACCCCGCCGGACGAACGCCGGCTGGCCCTGGCCCGGGCTGCCGCAGACGCCTACCGGGTAACAGTTGCGGCGCAGGCGTTTGACAATTTCGCAAGCGGACTGCTGGCACCTGACGCCCCGCACCCGGCGGTGGCTAGCCGGAAGGCTGCGGGCATCCGGTAGCTTGAACCCGTCCAGGTCTGCCCCGACGACACGGGTCGAAATCTAGCCCGGCTCAGCCACTGCGAACCCACCGCGGCGGATTTCCACCAGGTCGCCAGGCAGAACTTCGGTATTCAGGGCTGCCGGAAGGATCTGCTCACCACTGCCCGTATTGCGGCGAATGCGGAACACCGGCGGCAGCAAAGGCCCGGTGACGGGTACTGCACCCAGGGCGGCGGACAGCGTCCGGATCATATCGCGGGACGCGGCAATTTCCGCTTCCTCGGCGCGAATGCGCGACATGACTGCCGCCAGCTCTGCGGTGATATCTTCCATCCGGTTCTGGCGCGCTTCCTCAACCGCGGCCAGCAGGCTGAGTTCGGTTTGCCGCGCCCGGGCCTCGTAACTGGCGGAGAGCATCAGCTCGATATTTTCGTCATTATAGATGCTGCGCAGCTGGCGCACCCGTTCGGTGCTGGTCAGGCCGCGCTCCAGCAGTTTTTCGAGATCCCGCAGCGCCTTGGCGCTGGTCTCGATCTGTTCCCGAAGGATTGCTTGCTGCCGGGCAAGGGCCGTGGCCTCTTGCGCGGCCAGTTCCGCCTGGGCCTGCGCAGATCCGGCGCGGGCCTCATCGCGGGCGGCGCGGCTGCGCAGGATTGCAATCTGCTCGGCGATCAGGCGGTCGGCCTCCGGCCCGGCGAGGGCAGAGAATGCCGCATCCGGCGCCAGGGCCACCGCACCGGAGCTTTCGGACAGAAGCCGCAGCCGCTGCGCGTGAAGGTCCACCAAAGTGGTCTGGCGCACGGCAATCTGCGCCTGTTCATCGGCAATCCGGATATCCAGCTGGCTGGAGGCGGTTTCGCTCTCCCGCGGGTACAGCCCGCCAGAGGCTGCCAGGATGCGCCCCACGGTCAGCCCCTCGCGGAAGGGGATCTCACCGGGCGTGACCACATCGCCCAGCGCATAGACCGGCCGCCAGCGGGAGACGTTGACCGCGACCGAGGCCGGCAGGCCGGTGCGGTCGCTTAGCTGTTGCTCCAAGAGGGCTTCCAGCGCGGACAGTGTCTGGCCCGCCGCCGCCACTTCGCCGGCCACATGCATGGACAGCGTTCCATCGGGGCGGATTCTATAGGTCTGCGACAGGGCCTCGCGGTTCAGCACGGATACATGCACCTCATCGCCAGGCCCGAGCCGCGGCGTTCCCGCCGCAGCGGTCTGGGCGGCAAGCCAGACCAGAATGGCCGCTCCGGCCAGGCGGGCCTGTATCCGGCCAGTGATGAAACGGCGGGCCATGTGCGGTCCCTCCTTTTGGTGATGCGGTCAGCTGGTGAAGGCCGACCTCTTTCTGGTCCGCAGCTGTTTGAGCTTGCGCGCCCTTCTGCCCACCGGCCGCAGCAGGTCCTGGGCTCCCAGCCACAGATCCGCCTGACGGTATCGGCGGCAGATGCGCAGCCGGTGGAACGTTTCGAATGTATCGGCCAGCCGGTCCAGAAACGGGGTGGAGCGCAGGGTGTTGGACCTGTCCATGCCGCGTTCGATGGCGCCTTCGATCCCCCGCCAGGCCATGATCCGCCCCGGGGAGATCTTGCCGTAGCTTTCGTCGAAATCGAGGATCAGCCCGTAGGACGTGCTGCCCGCTTCGACACAGATGCTGCTGGCGGCCTCGCGGCCCTCGATCGTCAGGAGATGCACCACCATGGTACCGCTGGCTGACATCCGCCGCCAGAGCTCCTGAAAGAAGACACGGGTGCGCCTGCTGGAGCCAATGTCAGTGCCCATGCGGGCCTTCCAGCTGCGGGCCGACAGGGCCAGCGCCCCCTCCAGAATGCGGGAAGCCTCGCCGCCCGGGCGGTCCGCCGTCAGCATCTGGTGGTCCCGCTTTGCCAGCGCCCGGTGACCGGCGCGCAGCGACTGGCGGAATTTCCTGCTGCGCCGCGCCAGGCAAGCCTCCAGCCCGTCATCGTGACCGCAGACAGCGGCCCGGATCTCCGGCCTTTGGCGGCAGCGGAAACGGCCGCTGCCATCCACATCGCTGATTTGCCCGAAAGCGCCGGCGGCGCGCATCGGCGTGAGATCGGCGACATCGCAATCCCGTGCTGCAAGCATCTCTGCCAACAGCGCGGCGGTGTCCGCCTTATGGCCCGGAGCGGCCAGTACATCGTGGAAGCCCGCCCGGTCGCTGCACAGCATCGACAGCTTGCTAAGGCGCGGGCCGCCCGGCCACAGCGCCTCGCGCTTCAGCCCTAGCGGCAGCGCGGCCGTCAACTGGCCGTCGCGCCAGACGCAGCCGATCCGCGGCGCAGCGTCCTGGCCAAAGGCAGCGGCCCAGGCCAGGATCCACTCCATCGAGGTAAACGGCCCGCCGCCAGAGGCAGCATGCAATTCCGCCCAGGCGGGCTGCAGCACCTCCAGGGCTGCAAGATCCGTGATGATTTCAGTTTTCGCAGCCACAACATCCGCCGCATTCCAGCACACACCCCTATGCAACCTAGAAGGCATTCAGGCCGTGTCCACGCAGGCAGCCAAAAATCTGCTGCAGCACTGCGCCCGGGGCGCGGCTTTCAAGACACGCTGGCCTGCGGCACAGGGCGCAGGCAGATTTCTGCAGGACCGGCACCCAGGCTTGAGCGGAGAAAGGACCAGGCAATTTTCAGGGCGGCAAAGCGCCGAGGCCAAGACGCCTTTCCGGCGGCGGGGTGCCTGAAACTGCGGCCCAGCGGCAAGGGGATAGCACCCGGCGCCGGCACCGCCTAGCTCTAGGTCACGGCCCGCGGATCACCGTGGCCGCCGGTAAAAAAACCAAACAAACGAATGGAGTGTCTCACATGAAAAAATTCGCGCTGACCGCCGCCGCCTTTGCTGCTCTGGCCGCTTCGCCGCTGGCCGCGATGGAATCCATCACCGAGGCTGACACGGATGGCAACGGCACCTATTCGCTGGAAGAGCTGCAGGCGGCCTATCCGGATCTGACCGCAGAAACTTTTGCCACCATTGACGCCAACGCCGACGGCGAAGCCGATCTGGCCGAGGTGCAGGCAGCGGAGGAAGCTGGCCTGCTGGCAGCAGCCAGCTGATCCTGCGGCAAGGCGGCTCCCCCCATATACCCCCGGAGCCGCCTTGCCACTTTGTTCCCCCTGATTTCAAACAGCGCCAAGGCCCTGCTTTTGCAGGGCTTTCTTTATGTGCGGATGACAGCTTAGCCGCCGTCCGCCTGCCGCTTCAGCCGCTCGATATGGCGGGCAAAGACATAGGTGACGGGCAAGCCCAGCAGCAGGCCCCAGGCCACCGATTCATAGGGGGTCAGCACCCGCCAGCCGACCCAGCTGGCAATCAGCGAGGCAAAGAAGATGTTGATCGCCGCAGCACCCGCCCCGAACGGGTAGAGCGCAGCCAGCAACCGCCATGAGGGCTGCGGTGTCATCGCCGGCTCACCAGATATTGCACCAGGCCCAGGCTGGCGATCAGCGCGATAGAGGCGACCAAGAACCAGAGCTCCGCGGTTTCGGTCTGCGGCTGCGGGATGGGGCGTTCGAATGTGGCGGCAAAGGCGCTGGAGGGAGCCAGCAGGGCGAAGGAGAGGATTCGTTTCATCTCAGTGCTCCATGGTCAGGGATTGATAAATTTCCGGCAGCGCGCGCGGCAGCCGGTCCGGGTCGGGCAGCAGGGTGAAGCCCGCACGCCCGAAGATGCGGGCAAACCAGTCCTGCCCGTCTGCGTCGATCACCACACCGTGCACCGACTGACCCAGGGCACGGGCCTCACGCACCGCCATGCGGCTGTCCTCGATGCCGTGCACGCCTTCGTAGTGGTCCAGATCGTTGGGCTTGCCATCGGTCAGCACCAGCAGCAGGCGGCGTTCGGCGCCTTCCTCTGCCAGCTGGGCAGAGGCATGGCGGATTGCAGCGCCAAGCCGGGTATAGTGGCCGGGCTTGAAGCCGCCGATGCGGGCGGTGACCGCCTCTGACATTGGGTCCTCGAAACCCTTGGCGCGGGTCACGAACACCCGGTCGCGGCGCAGGGAGGAGAAGCCCCAGATGCCCAGACGGTCGCCCGCAGTGGCAATACCGCCGGCAAGTGCTGCCAGGGACTCGCGGGCGGTCTCGATGACCGGACGGTCGCCAACCGTGGCCTCGGTGGAACGGGAGCAGTCCATCAGCACCGCCACGCTCAGGTCGCGGGCCATCGGGCGGCTGGCCTGCCAGACCCGGTCGCTGCCCTGCTGGCCGCAGGCCAGGTCAACGTGGGATTTCACCACCGCTTCCAGATCCAGCTCATCGCCGTCCAGCTGCCGGGGCAGCATCACCCGGCGCGGATGCAGCGGCGCAAACTGGCGGCGCACCCGGGCGACCAGCCGCGGATCGGGCTGGAAGCTGCCGGCGGGTTTGCCTTCGGCTTCCAGCACGCAAGTATGGGCGGGCATGTGCTTGCCCAGCCGGTGGTTCCATTCGGGATAAGTGAACTGCCCCGCCAGCCGCTCGTGCTCGGCATCCTGCGGCGACAGGTCCAGCGAGATCCGCAGCCGCGACGCCGCTCGTTTCATATGCTGCGAGAGGGTCAGGTTGTCCTGGTCCTCCGCCGCTTTCTGAGCATTCTCGTTGTCGTCGTCATCGACCATGCGGTTGATGTTCAGGCTTTCGGCCCAGGACAGGATGGATTCGAACCGGTGAACGATGAAGCTGTCCTTGCGGATCGTCTGGTCCTGATCCTGCCGCTTGGCCGTCTTCCGGGTGGAGACGGCGAGGCCCGGGGTTTTCATCTCCTCCGCCTCGGGGGCTGCCCCCCTGCCCGCCTGCGGAACCGCCAAGCGCAGCCAGAACGGCACCGGCTGATAGGTCCGGTAGCCGCGCGGCGCGGTGCAGGCACAGGGTTCGGCGATGCGGCAGTCGGTGCCGATCTGATCCAGCACCATCCGTTCGATCCGCGCTTCGAACCGCGGCAGGCCATTGCGCTTGCGGGTCCCGGCGATATGGGCACAGAACGCGCCATAGGCAGACCGCAGCCCCGGACAGGCAGCAAACACCTTGTCCGCGGCGCGGGCATTGGCGGCGATCTCCAACTGGTCGGCCTGATAACGGTCTTCGTTGCGTTCCGGCAATTCGATTGAGGCGGCCATTGCGGCCAGCCACAGGTACGCCTTGCGATTCAGCTCGGGGCTCGGGAAGGCAGCCATTTCCGGCGGCAGGCGCAGGCGCTCGCCATCGAAACTGGCCATATGCGCCATCTCGCGCGGCGTGCCGATGCGGCGCAGCCGGTCCGGGCGGTGGTCCGACAGCACCGCGGGTGCCACCTGGATTTCCACGCCCCCGGCCCCGCCCAGCGCCCGGAACAAGGCCGCCACGCTGGCGCGCATGTCCTCGAACCGGACGGTGTGTTCGGCCCCATCTGCTTCGGCGCCGATCCGTGTGGCCATTCCGTGCCACAGGTTGCCAACCGTTTCTTCGGGTTCCAGAAGGTCGAGAGCGTGGATCATAGCATCACCCGTAAACGCTGGCGGCAAGGTCGCGCAGCGCCTGCTGCACGTCAGCCTCGTCGCTAAGGGGTTCGATGATGGCGGCCTCCACCGCGCGCTCCACACCCATGCCTTTGGCAATCAGCGTGGCTGCGTAGATCAGCAGACGGGTAGAAACCCCTTCCTCCAAGTCCATGCCCGAAAGCTTGCGGATATGGCCCGCCAGCCGCACCAGCGCGGCGGAGCGGTCCTCATCCAGCCCGCTCTCAGAGGCAACCACCGCGGTTTCGGCGGAGGCTTCCGGGAAGTCGAAACCGATCGACAGAAAGCGCTGCCGGGTCGAGGGCTTCAGCTTTTTCAGGATGTTCTGGTAGCCGGGATTGTAGCTGGCGACCAGCATGAAGGGCTTGGGCGCGGCCAGCTCCTCGCCGGTGCGGTCAATGACCAGGCGGCGGCGGTCGTCGGTCAGCGGGTGCAGCACCACCGCCACGTCCTTGCGGGCCTCGACCACTTCATCCAGGTAGCAGATGCCGCCTTCGCGCACTGCGCGGGTCAGCGGGCCGTCGACCCAGACGGTTTCTCCGCCTTTCAGCAGATAGCGCCCGATCAGGTCGGCGGCCGACAGGTCGTCATGGCAGGCAACGGTGTGGAGGGGCAGCCCGAGCCGGGCAGCCATATGTTCCACGAACCGCGTCTTGCCGCAGCCGGTGGGCCCCTTCAGAAGAAGGGGCAGACCGTTGGCTTGGGCCATCTCGAAGACGGTGCATTCATCGCCTGCGGGACGGTAGAAGGGCACGGAAGGCGTGTTCATCGCGTTCATGGCTTACTCTCCCGGTACGGCCGCGGGGCCGGGTTTGATGATTTCGCGGCGGACCACGACGGTTGCATAGATGAACAGCAGCGCGCCCAGGACCACTGCCACGCCGGAGCCGAGACGCATCAGGTAGAAGATGCCAAGCTGGTCCTGCACATCCATGTAGTAGTCGCCGATGATGCGCTGCATATGGGTCTGGATGGTGCCGGCAAAGGTCAGCACGAAGGTCATGAAGGCCATGCCGCCGGTCATCAGCCAGAAGGACGCCATGTTCAGCACCTGGTTATAGGGGTCGCGGTTGCGAAGCTGCGGCATCGCATAGGTGAACATCGCCAGGTTCATCGCCACATAGGCGCCGTAGAAGGCCAGGTGCCCGTGGGCGGCGGTGATCTGGGTGCCGTGGGTATAGTAGTTCACCCCGTGCAGCGTGTGCAGGAAGCCCCAGACGCCGGCGCCGAAGAAGGCCACAGTGGAGGCGCCCAGCGACCACAGCAGCGCGGCCTTGTTCGGGTGGTTCTTGCGGCCCTTCCAGACCATGATGAAGGCAAAGCTCATCATTGCGAAGAACGGGATCACTTCCAGGGTCGAGAAGATCGATCCGATCCACTGCCAGTAGCCCGGGGTGCCGATCCAGAAGAAGTGGTGCCCAGTGCCGAGGATGCCGGAGAACAGCGCCAGCGCCACGATGACATAGAGCCATTTCTCCACCACCTCGCGGTCAACGCCGGTCAGCTTCAGCATCAGGTAGCCAAGGATCGCGGCCATCACCAGTTCCCAGGTGGCTTCCACCCACAGGTGGACAACGAACCACCAGTACATCTTGTCGAGGGACAGGTTGTCCGGGTTGATGAAGGCAAAGATCCACAAGAGCGACAGCAGCCACAGGCCCATCAGCAGGATGTTGGTGATCGCGGTCTTGCGGCCCGCCAGCACGGTCAGCGAGATGTTCACGAGGAAGATCACCGCCGCGACCAGGATGCCGAACTTGACCCACAGGGGCTGTTCCAGGAACTCCCGCCCGCCGTGGATGCCGGCCAGGTAGGAGACCACGGCGCCCAGGGTGCCGACGACCAGAATGGCCAGCTGGATATAGGCGAGCTTGACCGAGAAGATTTCCCGCTCGGATTCCTCGGGGATCAGGTAATAGGCGGCGCCGAAGAAGCCCAGCAGCAGCCAGACCACCAGCGCGTTGGTGTGCAGCATCCGCACGATGTTGAACGGCAGCAGCTCGCTCAGCGTGTTGGGCCAGACATAGATCCAGCCGGCCAGCAGCCCGCCGAGGACCTGAATGGCAAACAGGGCCATCGCCACCATGAAATAGGCATAGGCCACTTTTTGAGATTGATATTTCATTGTTTCTCTCCCTCAGCCTGCGTCGTTCGGCGGCCAGTTCTGGGTATCGGTCTGATCCGCCCAGCGCAGGAATTCGGACAAGGCCTTGGTCTCTTCTTCCGTCAGGTCGAAGAACGGCATCTGGCGGCGGCCCTCGACGCCGGAGGGCTGCGATTTCATCCAGCCGTCGAGCATCTCATAGGCGCCTTCCGGGTCGTCCAGCACGCCCCAGCGGGTCATGACGTTGCCCACTTCGGGGGCGAAATAGGCACCCTCGCCGTGCAGCGTGTGGCAGTTGATGCAGGAGTGGCGCTCCCACACATGCTTGCCCTGGCGCACCTCGTCGGTCAGCTCCATGCCAGCGGTGGATGTTTGGGTGATATAGCGGTGGCTGTGCGCGGTCATGGCCACGAACACGACGACGAAGAACAAGGAGCCCCCGTAGAACACGTTCCTGGCCCGCGACTTGGTAAGTATCTCTGACATATCGCGGTCCTGAGTACAGTTGCGGATAGGACCTGCCTAAACCCGCGCACCGCCGCATATGTTGTTGAAGCGCAAAGACCGGGCGCATTGCTGCACGCAAGATGCAGGAAAAGGAGGATGCCCCATGCGCCGCCCCGATTTCGACGACCCCGACCTGCCGCTCTCCGAGCTGTTCCACCACTGGCCCGCCTGCGCGGGCGAGTTCATGAACCGCCAGATGCTCTGCCCCGGCTGCCCGATCGCACCGTTCCACACGCTGATCGACGCCTGCGAGGAATACGGGCTGGAGGAGATGGCGTTTAGGGAGAACTTAAGGGATGCTGCGATGGCCTGACCTGCATTGGCCGGGTTCTTTTCAGAAGGGGTTCAGGGCCTCCGGCCAGCGCCGTGGATGTTCGGTGATGATCAAGAGCACATCGGCACCATTCAGCGCTGACCGCGCGTCCCGGATCATGCGCAGGTTCAGGCTGTCTGCCTCCGCCGCGGTCACGCTGCGTCCGGGATCGTAGTAGACGGTCACCAGAAGCGTGCGGCCCAGCTTGGTGACGGACATGTCCTGCAAAGTCCCGCCGTCGTCTGCAATAGCGTCTCGCAAAGCCCGCCGTGCGGTGGCGAGATGCCCGGGGCTGGCACTTACGCCGGCAAGCTCTTTCAGCCCGCCACGGAATTCGCGGACATAGGATCCGATGGCCATCAGGCACAGCAGCAAGACGATGGCGGAATCGCCGACAGGTGCAACCGGTGCCAGCGGGCCATCCTGGAAGAGGTAAATCGCCCCCAGACCAACGCCGGCGGCAGCTGTGATCAGCCCGTCGAACAGCGCTGCTTTCGCCTCCAGCCGCAGGATTGCGCTGGTCTTGCCCGTGCGGCGCCAGGTGAAGTGATGAAACGCCCACAGGATTGTGCAAGTCAGCCCGATCACCGCGAAGTAGATGATCATCGGTGCGAAATTCAGCGGCTCGGGCACCAAGCCGTTGAGATAATTGTAGATGCTCTTGAGCGCATTGGTGATGGCAAACAGCACCAGCCCAAGAAGCGACAGCGACCGGAAGGTGGAAAAGATCGCCTCGTCCGCGGCGTATCCGAACGGCCGCGTCTTGTCGGGGCCCGCATCGACCCGCAGGCTGATGCGCCGCCCAAGCAGCGCCGAGCCGAACCCGATCAGGGAGAACAAGCCGTCCATCATGATAGCGTTGGAGTTCGACAGAACGCCGGCGGCCAGACCCGCCGCTGCCATGAAAAGGTTGCCCCACATGGCCACTGCAAGCGACCGGCTTTCCAGGAGTTTCTTGCTGCCGGGTTCGGGAGATGACATGCCGCGCAATCCTGATCTGACAAAATCAGACCCACAGATAGTCTTGCGCCAGGGCAACGCCAACTCCCGCGCTGCACAAAGTCTCGTCTAACGGTGGTAAGCTACCCCTGAGCCCCGCTCAGAACCACCAGCCGGTGCGGATCAGTCACCACGATGTGCTTGCGGGTGGAGTGCACGATGCCGTCCTTCTCCCAGGCCGACAGCAGGCGGCTGACGGTGTGCAGCGTGGTGCCGGTCATCTCGGAGATATTGCGGCGGGTCACCGGGAAGGCGATCTCGATCCCCTCCTCCACCTTGCGGCCCGATTGTGTCACCATCCGCAGGAGCGCTGCCGCCACACGCTGCTCCACCGCTTGGGTGGCCAGTTCGGTGATCCGGGTCTGCATCTCCCCCAGCCGCTGGCCCAGGGTGTTGTAGCTCTCGGTGGCGAAGCCCTGGTACTTAGCTGTGAACTCCCCCCACAGCCGCACCGGCCAGGACAGTGCCAGCGATTCCGAGGCCGCGATGGCGGTGGCCGGATAGGTGTCGCGGTTCAGCGCCGGCGCGATGCCGAACAGCTGGCCCGGCGAAATATGCAGCGCGATGATCTGCTCGCCGCCCTCGGTGGTCTTCACCACCCGGATGTAACCGTCCAGCAGCAGGTGGAAGCGCTCGGCGTCGTGGCCTTCGTGGAAGATCTCCGCCCCCTCGTCATAGCGCTTCGGTGATGCCTGATCGAGGATTTCGCGGATCTGGCTGCGCTCCAAGAGGCTGAAGGGCGGCAGCCCGGTCAGGAGGCTTTCGTCGAGCTTAGACAAGAATGCACCGCAAGTTTGCTGAAGGACAAAGAGATGACCCCGCCGTTATCGCATAGTGGCGGCAGAGGAAACAACCGTGCGGGAAAAAACGGGAATCCGGAATTTGGGGGAGCCTCCCTCCTCCCTGCCCGCCGGCGCTGATCCACGGGGTCCGGCAAAAGATTGCGTCCCTTGCGCCGGACCGGCGGGCGGCACCTGACCAGTGCCGCCCGTCTTTCTTTGACCGGGCGCAAGGAGGCCGTGATGGCTGCGCGAACCGACTACACTGGACCTGTTCTGTTTTCCTTCGGCTTCAGGCCGTTCTTCCTGGGCGCCAGTCTGTTTGCCTTGCTGGCCATCCCCGCCTGGCTGCTGATATGGCGCGGCGATCTGGAGTACAGCGGGCCGTTCCTGGCTACGGACTGGCACATTCACGAGATGATCTTTGGCTATGGCGCGGCGGTGGTGGCAGGCTTCCTGTTCACCGCGGTGCCGAACTGGACCGGGCGGATGCCTGCCCGCGGCTGGCCGCTGGCGCTGCTGTCGGGCCTGTGGCTTCTGGGGCGGCTGGCGGCGGCGGGCTGGCTGGGGCTGCCCGCGCTGGGGGTGATGGCGGTAGACTGCGGCTTTCTGGCCGCCGTCATTGCCATGATCGCACGTGAGATCATCGCGGGCGAGAACTGGCGCAACCTCAAGGTGCTGGTGCCGGTCACCCTGCTGGGTATTGCCAATGCCTGCTATCACATCGAGGCGATGACCGGGGGCGCAGCGGATGTATCGCGCCGTCTGGGGATCGCGGTGCTGATCTTCCTGATCATGCTGATCGGCGGGCGGATCATCCCCAGCTTTACCCGCAATTGGCTGGCCAAACAGGGCGCTGAAAAAATGCCGGCACCCTTCGGCAAGTTTGACGCGGTGACGCTGGTCTTTGGCGCCGCGGCGCTGCTGGCCTGGACCGCGGCGCCCTGGGCATTTGTCAGCGGTGCGCTGCTGCTGACAGCCGGGCTTCTGCACGCGGTGCGGCTGGCGCGCTGGCGCGGCCTTGCGACCCTGCCGGAGCCGCTGCTGCTCATGCTGCACCTGGCTTATGCGCTGGTGCCCGCGGGGCTAATCGCGGCAGGCGGCGTGCCCTTTGGCCTGCTGGATCCGGCGGCCGCCGCGCACATCCTGGGCATCGGCGCCATCGGCGGCATGACACTGGCGGTGATGATGCGCGCCACCATGGGCCACAGCGGCCGCCCGCTGGTAGCAGGCCCCGCCCTGACCGCCGCTTTCATGCTGCTGCTGGGCGCCGCTGCCCTGCGCCTTGCGGGCGTTGCAGAACTCGCGGCCGGCTGGGACGGGATCACCGCCTCTGCGGTGCTTTGGACCGCAGCGTTTGCGCTGATGCTCTTTAAAACCGGCCCCTGGCTGGTCACACCGCGCATCGGCCCCAAGAAAGTCTCTGGAAAGCAGCAAGCCGGGCGGGAGCGGACCTCCCCTGACGCAACAAAACATGCATAGGAAATGTGCAATTAACAGCCTTCTCAGGGGCTGCTATTCCGGGTAGGTAGATTGGGATTGCAAGAGGAGGTCCTGAATGCAGTGGAAAGCTGCTGCCGCCGCTGTGGTGCCACTGCTTTTTTGGGCCGTCCAGAGCCTGGCGCAACCCGCCGGGCTCGATGCGTTCCGGCGCCCCGATACCGTGCCGTTCCCGGAAAACGCGCCGTATGACCGCGGGATCGCCACCCTAGGCAAGATGCTGTTTTTCGACCCGCGCCTATCCGGCGCACAGAACATCAGCTGCTCCAGCTGCCACAACCCCTCTTTCGGATGGGAGACCCCGGTGCCCAAGGCAATCGGTGCCGCTGACAAACCCGTGCACCGCCACGCGCCGACGATCCTGAATGTGGCCTGGATCACGCCGCTGTTCTGGGACGGCCGCGCGGCCAGCCTGGAGGAGCAGGCAGTCGGGCCAATCACCGCACCGGATGAAATGAACGCGAGTTTTGAGGACATTATCATCCGCCTGACAGCGGTGACTGAGTACAAGGCCTGGTTTGAACGGCTGTTTCCCGGCCAGGGCATCCGCAAGGAGACCATCCTCGCCGCGCTGGCCACCTATCAGCGAACCATAGTCAGCGGGGTTGCCGGATTTGACCGCTGGGTCGGCGGCGATGCAAATGCGGTGCCGGAGGCCGCCAAGCGCGGCTTTGCACTGTTCACCGGGCGGGCAAATTGCGCGTCCTGCCATTCCGGCTGGATGTTCACCGACAATAATATGCATGATATCGGACTGCACACCACCGACCTGGGCAGCGGCGGTCTGGCACCGCAGGACACGGCGCGGTACTTCCGCTTCAAGACACCGGGGCTGCGCAACATCGCCCTGCGGGCGCCCTACATGCACGACGGCTCGCTGCCGTCCCTGCCTGAGGTCATCCGCCATTATGCCAATGGCGGGGCATCCGGCGTCACGCGTCAAATTGACATAGAGGGTTTTGCGGCCAGCGAAGGCGATATTGCAGACCTCATCGCCTTTCTCGAGACTCTGACGGACAATGAAACCAATGTGCCAACCCCGATCCTGCCGGCCAATTGATGCGCGCGGCTGAAGGCATTCTTTCATGATCATCAAGCGATCCATTGTCCTGCCGGTTCTCGTCATCACGGTGGCCGCGCTGTTTGCGGTGCTGCTGATCGGTGGCATGGCGGTCTATGCCTCCAGCCGTAAGGACGCCGTGATGGAGGCCTCGCTGGAAGTCACCCGCCGTTCCAGCAGTGTCAGCACGGGGATCACGGCCGCCCAAACCTATGCCCAGGACGTGCTGGCCATGACCCGGCTGATCCCGCAGGAGGAGGTTGCCCGCAAATTTCAGGGGTATCTTCAGGAGATCAACCGCGATCTCGGCGCCTTGCTGCAGCTGCCCCTGCCGGCGCCGCTCAGGGCCGAGGCCGAAGCGCTGAACCACGCGCTGGCCGAATGGTGCGTGATGGCGGTCGTGCTTCTCAGCATCAAGCCAGCCCAGGAGATCCCCACCCTCAGCGCGCTGATGATGAGCAGCGAGGCCGTCACCCGGCAGGCTGCAATGGTTACAAGCCTTGCGGCAACACATGCGGAGCTGACCGTCGCGGCGGCCAACCAGGCGCTCTCCCGGATCTTTGTGCTTGGGCTCACAGGAACCGCGCTGATCATGGCCGCGGCACTGATCTTTTCGATGCGCAAGGCCCACGCCATCTCAGCAGCGATCCAATCCGCTGCCGCCAAGCTGCAGCGGCTGGCCAGCGGCGAAAAATCCGGTCCGCCGAAAGCCGAAGACGAGATCGGCGCCGTGTTCGCAGCGCTCGACACGCTGGACTCGAGCCTGCAGGAGAAAAAGCGGATTGCCGAGCGCCTACAGCAGGAAAAGGCCCGCGCGGAAGCCGCGACCGAGACCAAATCCCGTTTCCTTGCAACCATGAGCCATGAAATCCGCACCCCGATCAACGGCGTTCTGGGGATGGCGGAAGTGCTGAACGAGACCTCGCTCACCCCGGAACAGAAAAACTGTACCGGCACCATCCTGGCCTCCTCCGAAGCGTTGCTGCGCATCGTCAACGACATTCTCGATTTTTCCAAGCTGGAAGCCGGCAAGGCGCAGATGCTGCAGCAGCCGTTCAACCTGCGCGACGTGATCTATGATGTGGCCACGCTGATGTCGCCCAGCGCCACCGCCAAGGGGGTCGAGATCTGCATCGACATCCCCGAGCACACGCCCGCCGTTTTCACCGGCGACAGCGGCCGGGTGCGGCAGATCCTGATGAACCTGGTGGGCAACGCCGTCAAATTTACCCTCGAAGGCCATATCAGCATCACCCTCAACCACGACCCCGGCCACGCCATTCCGCTGTGCATCGACGTCCGCGACACGGGTGTCGGCATTCCCGAGGACAGCATCGGCCAGATCTTCCACGCCTTCGAACAGGTGGAGAGCACCACTGCCCGGCGGTTTGAGGGAACCGGCCTGGGCCTGGCCATCTCCTCGCGCCTCGCTCAAGCCATGGGCGGGCGCATCGACGTGGTCTCGGAGGCTGGTAAGGGCTCCTGTTTCACGGTCTGCCTGAGCCTGCCGGTTGCTGCACCGGCCCCGGCCCCGGCCAGGCCGCTGGCCGGCAAGCGGGTGGCCGTGGTTGCCGATCTGCCGTTTTCCCGCGATGTGCGGCTGCGCCAGCTGGCGTACTGGGGGGCCGAAACAATGGTCCCGCCCGATCCGGCGGAACTGCTGGAGCAGGTGGAAGCGCTGGCCGCCCGGCAATTGCAGCCGGATCTGGTGCTGGTGGAAAACAGCGTGCCGCTGGAGCAAGCCAGAAACCTGTGCCAGCGGTTGCACAGCCTGCCCGGCTGCCGGGAGCTGCCGGTGGTGTTCTGCGTCGGCAGCCAGCTGATCTCCAGCTACCAGGCGCTCAAGCAGTGCAAGACCTTGCACGTGCTGATGAAACCTGCCCGCAACAGGGTGCTGCTGCAGACCCTGCAGGAGGCGTTGCACCCCGGTGCCGCACCCGTCGTCCCGGCAGCGCGATCTGACGCGGCCGGACAGACAGCCGCCGGGCTCAGCCGTCTGCGGCTGCTGGTGGCGGAGGACAACCGCACCAACCAGCTGGTTTTGCAAAAGATGCTTGGCCCTTCCGGAATCCAGATGACCATTTGCAGCAACGGCCAGGAAGCGGTCGAGACCTTTGCCGCGCAGCCGTTCGACCTGGTGCTTATGGATATGTCAATGCCGGTGATGGACGGGCTCGAAGCAACCCGCCGCCTCAGGGCGTGGGAGAAGGAAAACGGCCGCGCGCCCTGCCCGATTCTGGCACTGACCGCCAATGTGCTGAGCACCGATGAGGCAGCGTGCCGCAGGGCCGGCATGGTGGGGTTTCTGTCGAAGCCCGTTCGTAAGGCACAACTGCTTGATCAGATTGCCAAATGGACGGGAGCTCAGGAACCCGGAAGCGCTTCGCCACAGGCCAGACGAGCCTGAAAAAACACGCCCTCACCGGGCGAATTGCCAGAGCTTGGACAGCCCTGACCCGCCATAAATTTCACGAAAAAACACAATTCGACAAGAAAACGTGATACCATAATAACCTGCCTGAGTCCCGGCGGGGTTGAATTTCCGGGAACCTGCAGGCGTTTGCCGCCGCAACTCGCAAGGGGGCCTGCGAGCCGCGAGCATTGGCATTTTTTTGAAAGTAATGAGTGATTGGGGGATCACATGTCCAATTTACAGATTGGGGCCACTCGGCCCGCTGATGGCACTTCTGCAAATCCAGATCATCCGGATTGGGGCGCAACAAATACAGCGCTGTTGTATATGGCGCCAAGCGGTCTGGGGCCGAACGGCGAGATGGCCGGAGGCGATTGGCCCAACCCGCGAGAGATTTCAAACATCCTGTCGGTTCAGCATGGCACCACACATGCCGCCGGGGACGCGTCTGATTTCCTGTGGATCTGGGGGCAGTTCCTGGATCACGATCTGTCGCTGTCCGGCGCTGAAAGCGAAATCAAGGCAGACATTGAAGTCCCGGCAGGTGATCCGTTTTTCGACCCCTTCGGAGCCGGCCAGGCAGTCATTCCCTTCACCCGGGTGGAACATCACGACGACGGATACCACAACGAGATCACTGCCTATATCGACGCCTCGATGATCTACGGCTCGACTGAGGAGATGGTCGGCGCCATACGCGGCGATGGCGGCAAACTGAAGATGACAGAGGATGATTTCCTGCAACGTGATGGAGACGGTTTCCTGACCGGCGATGTCCGCGCTGCCGAAAACGTCGCTTTGACTTCAATGCACACGCTGTTCACCCGCGAGCATAACCGGCTGGTAGATGAACTGGCAGCCAGGGATCCTGCGCTGACGGATGATCAGCTGTTCGAAGCGGCCCGCGCCCGGGTCGAGGCACTGGTCCAGGCCATCACTTTCAAGGAATTTCTGCCGGTCCTGCTCGGAGACCATGCCTTCAGCAGCTACCAGGGTTATGACCCGGAGGTGAACCCCGGCATTGCGATCGAATTTTCCACGGCGGTCTACCGGCTGGGGCATACGCTGCTGTCGGCCAACCTGGCCCGGGTGAAAGAGAACGGAACTGAGCTGGACCCGCTGGCCCTGCGCGATGCCTTCTTCCAGCCGCACCTTGTCAGCCAGCAGAACATGATCGAGAACGTTCTGCGCGGCGCAGCCACCCAAACCTCAGATGCCATCGACACCAAGGTTGTAGAAGACGTCCGCTCCTTCCTGTTCGGACCGCCAGGCGCCGGCGGGCTTGATCTGGCGGCGCTGAACATCCAGCGCGGCCGCGACATGGGCGTTGCCAGCTACAATGATCTGCGCGAAGCCCTGGGCATGGCACGGGCCGAAAAATTCTCCGATATCACCTCGGACAAGGCGCTGGCGGACAAGCTTAAGGAGGCCTACGGCGATACCGATCTCGTGGATGCCTGGATTGGCGGCCTGGCCGAGGACCCGCATGGCGACGGGATGCTTGGCGAGACCTTCTCGATCGTCATGATCGACCAATTCACCCGCCTGCGCGACGGCGATCCGCTATGGAGCCAGGGCCGTGACGGCATTCCCGCCTGGGAAGTGAAGGACCTGTGGGACACCAAGCTTTCGGACGTCATCGTGCGGAACACCGATATAAAGCTGCTTCAGGACGATGTCTTTGTGGCAATGGACAGGACCATCGGCACCCACGGCGAAGACGCGCTTTTGGGCGGCCACAAGGGGGACTTCATGCATGGCCGCGGCGGAGCGGACTTGCTGGCTGGCCGCGCTGGCGATGACGAGCTGAGAGGCGGACGCGGCGACGACACCCTGAATGGCAACCGGGGCGATGACACCCTGGTCGGCAACCAAGGCGATGACCGTTTGTTCGGCGGCGCCGGGCGTGACTACCTGAATGGCGGGCTGGACGATGACTTCATCTTCGGCGGTTCCCATAAGGACCATCTGACCGGCGGCGGCGGCAACGATGTGCTGGCGGGCGGCCGCGGGTATGACGACCTGCGCGGCGGCAAGGGCAATGACACCCTGAAAGGCGGTGCGCACAAGGATGTGCTGGAGGGCGGTGCGGGCAACGACCTGCTGACCGGAGGCGCGGGCGCAGATACCTTCCTCTTCAAGACGCATCACACCGGGGAGGACACGATCAACGATTTCCAGCTTGGCCTGGACTTGATTGTGGTCTCAGGCCCGTCCCGCTACTCCTTGCGGATCACCGATCTGGGAGACAGCCTGGAAGTTTCGGACGGAGGCAACTGGTCAGTGCTTCTGTCCAATGTCACCTGGGAGGACTTGCAACACTCCGGTGCCAGCCTGTTCTAAGTGTGCAAGCCCCCCGGCTTGACCGTCCGCAGGCAACGCCGGCAGCGTTGCCTGCATCATCGGGAACGGCGGCCGCCAATCGGAAACTTCCGCGATGCCTGCCGGCCGCGATGTCGTAACTCCCCCCTCCGCTGACGCAATCAAGGGACAGCTGCGACCTGCCCCGCGCCTAAAATGCCCGATCAGTTTCCGTGAAACCGCGAGGTTCATGCGGAGGGCCACAGGTATCGGGGAGGACGCGCCGCCATGAAAGACAAGACAACCACCACCGAACAGGCAATGGCACTGATCCGGGACGGCGACGTCGTGACCACAACCGGCTTTGTGCAAAGCTGCATCCCCGAAATGCTACACGCGGCGCTTGAAAAGCGCTTCCTGGAACAGGGCGCGCCCCGCGACCTGACCCTGATCATGTGTGCAGGCGCCGGCGACAGCAAGGGCCTGGGCACCGGGCGGCTGCACCACGACGGCCTGCTGCGCCGGGTAATTGCGGGCAACTTCGGACGCATGCCCAAGGTGGCGCAGGCGGCGCAGGAGAACAAGATCTGCGGCTACAACCTTCCGCAGGGGGTGATCTCGCAGCTTTACCGGGCGTGTGCCGCGGGCCAGCCGGGACTGTTCTCCAAGGTCGGCCTGCACACTTATGTCGACCCGCGCCACGGCGGCGGCAAGGTCAACAAGGTGACCGAGGAGGACATCGTCCGCTACCACGAAGTCGATGGCGAGGAATGGCTGTTCTACAAGGCCACCAAGATCGACGTCGCCTTCATCCGCGGCACCAGCGCCGACCGGTCCGGCAACATCAGCATGGAACGCGAGGCTCTGACGCTGGACTGCCTGGCGCAGGCGATGGCGGCCCACAACAACGGCGGCATTGTCATCGCCCAGGTGGAGCGCATCGTCGAAGACGGCTCGATCAAGCCCAAGGACGTGAAGATCCCCGGCCTGCTGGTGGACTGCGTCTGCGTCGCCGATGACCCGGAGATGCACCGGATGAACTATGGCGTGCAGCACAATCCGGCACTGTCGGGCGAAATCCGGGTGCCGGTTGAAGGCATCCCGAAAATGCCGCTGGACCAGCGCAAGATCATCGCCCGCCGCGCCGCATTTGAACTGCCACCCAACGGCGCCGTCAATCTCGGCGTCGGCGCCCCGGACGGCGTCGCAGCAGTGGCAAACGAGGAGAAGGCCACCCAGTACATCACCCTCACCACCGAAGCCGGCGCGGTGGGCGGTGTGCTAGCAGGCGGTTCCAGCTTCGGCTCGTCGGCCAATGCCGATGCCATCATCGACCAGAACCAGATGTTCGATTTCTACGACGGCGGCGGCCTCGACCTCACCTGCCTCGGTATGGCCGAATGCGACGCCGAGGGCAGCGTCAACGCTTCCCGTTTCGGCGGCCGCCTGAACGGCTGCGGCGGCTTCATCAACATCTCGCAGAACTCCCGCGCCGTTGTCTTTGCCGGCACTTTCACCGCGGGCGGCCTGAAGGTCGCGGTCGAAGACGGCGAGCTGCGCATCGTCCAGGAGGGACGCAACAAGAAGTTCGTCCGCCTGATCGAGCAAATCACCTTCTCAGGCCCCTATGCCTCGCAGCGCTCGCAACCGGTGCTTTACGTGACCGAGCGCTGCGTGCTGCAGCTGACCCCCAGGGGGCTGGAGCTGATCGAGATCGCCCCTGGCATTGATCTGCAGCGTGACATCCTCGACCAGATGGAGTTCAAGCCGATCATCGAAAACGTCGCCCTGATGGACCCTCGCATCTTCCGGGATGAGCCGATGGGACTGCTGGATGACCTGCTGAACCTCAACTTGTCCGAGCGCGTCACTTATGACGCCGCGCGCCACACCATGTTCCTCAACCTCGAAGGATGGAGCGTCAAGAAGAAGCGCGATATCGAGGACCTGGACCGGGTGCTGCAGGAGGCTTTCGCCAAGAGCGGCCGAGATGTGAAGATGGTAATGAACCAGAACGGCTTCCGCATCGCCGAGGACTTGCAGGACGATTACGCTGCCACGGTAGGCCAGACGCTCGAGAAACACAGCGCGTCCATTGCTCACTACACCACCAGCGCCTTCATGCGCCTGAAGATGCAAGGCACGCTCGCCAGCCGCAGCGTGCAGCCGCATATTTTCGAAAGCGGCGAGGAAGCGCATCAGGCGATTTGGGGCTCCTGAGGCGCTTGCACGTAGGGCCAGCCTTCATTGGGCTGGCCACCGCAATTTCCCGGTGCCAGCCTGCTCAATCTCGCCACGGGGAGGCCTCTGCCGTGACCGGGAAACGCTTGGCCAGCCAGCAGCAGGAATTGAGGCAACTCTTTAAATTCATTTCCCTTTCCTGCCTGCAACGCCCTAACCTCACAGGAGTTCAACCACCTGCCTGCGGGTTTTCTGAGGGGCTTAAAGGAATAACTGCATTTTTTTTCGAAAACCCTCTTGCACCCCCCCGCAACAAACTTTAGACAGCGCCTCACCGATGGGGTGTAGCCAAGTGGTAAGGCAGCGGTTTTTGGTACCGTGTACCGTAGGTTCGAATCCTACCACCCCAGCCATCTCCCATGACAAAGTCCCGGAAAGCCCAAGAATATAGGGCCGAAAGATCCCGTTCGCAAAACGCCGTGCCGCACTCCGCCGGGAGTATGACACAAGGTGTGACACAGGCTGCGGCACAAGCCGCGGCGCATCGCGTGCCGCCGGGTCCAGCGCACGAGCCTCAAGCTCCCTCCCGCCCCGCCCGGACGCATTCCGGCCGCCGTCCGGCCGGCCCCTACCTCCAGCGGCGCGGCCGAATCTTCTATTTCAGGAAGCGTTTTTCGCAGGTAATCGCAAAAAAGGGCGGCAAACCGTTTCTGTGTTTGTCCCTTCGAACCCCTTTACTCTCCGAGGCGATGAGCCGGGCGGCTCGTCTCCTCGCAGTTTTGGAACTCGAAGAGATAAGCATCATGACCGACCAAATCAAGCAGGCCATGTCCGGCCAAGAGATCACAGCCCTTCTGACCGAAGCCGCGCGGCAGGAACTCGGCCGCATCACCCTCCAGCAGGACAGCGCACCGCACGGCCACCCGGTCATCCAGTCCTGCGGGCTGGCGCCGGTGGAGAGCTTCGTGGTGGAGGTTGTCCTCGGCGAGAACGGCGAGGCCGATGCCATCCATGTCAGCGGTGGTGACGGCGGAGAGAACCTCTTCAGCTTCGACCGCAACGAGGCGGCCGGAAGCGCCGCATCAAAGCACTCCGCGATCCTGGCCGCCGCGAAGAAATTCCGCGAGATTGTAGGCACTCACCCCCTCCGTTTGCCGCGCAGCCCGCAGAAACGGGCGGCCATCGAGAGTTTCCACGCACTCGGCTGAGAAACTGCCGAACAAAATGCGGTTTTGCGGAAATCCCGGAGTTGGCAATCCAGAATGCGGCTTCTAACCCGGAGTTACGCCAATCGGACCGGCGTGGATTGCGGACTGCAAGCGCCGGTTCTCCCACCTTCAACAAACGAGCCGGAGAGCCCCGGCTTGAAAGACAGACAGGCACCTCATCATGGTCATCGCCCTCGTTCGCCGCATCGACACGCAGCATTTCATAGGCTTCTTCGCCGCACCGGACATTCCGGCATTGGCGCAACTCGTTCAGGAGGCGGACCACCCTACGGAGTGCGAGTTCGCCGAAATTCCCTCCGGCGGTTTCGTCTGCGGGAATCCTTACAGCTACGACGTCCGAATTCCATTGCAGGAGAAGGAAGACCGGCAAATCGAGCCCTTTGACGCTGAATGGCCGCACTCCTTCGAGGTGTTTGATGCAGCTGAACCGACCGAGGGGCTCGCTTGTCGCGATGTGAAGCTGTTTCTGGGCCTCTGCCAGTTTCTTCTTGGCTTCGTCGCGCTCCTGCTCAAGGCTCTGGAGAGCGTTTTGCTGGTCAGCAAGAACGGCCTCGAGCTCCTTGATGCGGAACTGGGCATTGCGTTTATCTGTGCGGAACTCTTCGCACTTCTGATCCGCAATGGCTTGGCAAACCGAATGCTGACGAGCCACGATCAGCTGCAACTCGCGCCCGATTGTGGCAACGGCGTCACCCACGGCCAGGGCGACAGTGTCCGGCAGCGCCGCCAGCAGCGATTGTTCTTCTGCCTCGGCAAGCTCTTCGTGCACGGCTTGGACAAGGCCTTCCAAGCGCTCCTGGCGAATAGTATCTTTCACGTTGTGCTCGCTGCAAAGCTTGGCCTTAACGAAGGCTGCGTCGAGGTCAGCCGCCGGGACACCGTCCTCAATGCCTTTGCGGATGATCTCATGCACAAGGCGGGGATCGTAACTGAGCGGGCGCCCGCCGGCATTGCATTTGCTTTGTGTCTTCTTGCTCATGGCATGTTTGTCTTTCCGTTTGTCAAACCGGGTTGGACAAACCCGGCTTGATAGTTGCGTATGCCGGGTAAATTGGTCCGTTTGCCGGGAGCAGAAATTCTGCACCCGGCAAGGTGCCCGCGCTGTTCTACATGCGTTGCCCGCCGCGCGACGGCTGGCTCTGGCTGGCCGCAGATTGCGCCAGTGCATCCTGATACTCGCGAACAAGCCGCTCGAACTCAGCGAACTCGGCAACCTGGATGTCGACACCCTGAGCCCGCAAGTAGTTACGCCAAGCCGGGCCGCGGGGATCGAGCAAACGCGCCAGTCCAGCGGCCACCCGCTGAATAGACGCACTCAGAGTGGTGTCGGATTGAAGATCTTCGACCAGGCGGGCCACCATTTGCTGACCAGGTGATCCTCCCAGGATCTTAGCGGCGATCGCCAGGGCCTGGAGGTTTTCCCCAACGAAACGGTGAAACTCGGTCGGGGGTTGCGCGCGCATAAATGCCGGCACGCGGAGTGGCGTCGGATGAAACGTCATTGTGGTCTCCATTTTTAGTGCCGGCGAATATGCGCCGGCGTCAAGTGCGCTGCGGTGCCAGCAAAGCAGACATCTTGCGCGAGTGCGTCTCCCGGCGGGACCAAGCCGAAAAACAGACAGAGAAGTGGCAGCTGACCTTGTGATCGGCGCACCCCTCACAAGTAAGTTTGGCTGTTTTCAGAAAGGCGAAAAAATTTGTGACACCCTGTAGAGGGGAGTGAGCGACAAGGACCTCGTGAAATCGAATGATATTTGCCAGCCTGTATCGGACAGGTGCCGCTGGTCATCTGTCCGCCCGCTGATCGCACACGCGATCACGTCGGCGCGCAGTCCGATTGCCGAGCTCATGACCAATAGTGGTGTTTGAACGTTGAAATCTAAGAAGATCCCCTTGAGCTCTGTGAGCGCAGCAATCCAAGGAACGTTTAGTTATGGTACGCAACGATTGGCGCATCAATGCTGCCAAGTTAACTGCTCGTTGCCAATTACCCGAATGCCAAGCCAACTGGGTGACAGTTTCCCGATTGCGGTTTCACTTTTCTTACCCTCAAATAGTGAAATGCAGTTCAATTTGACCCGCGATCAGATCCTCGAATACGCCGAACGGTACGTCTACGATGCAGATGACGTTCTCGGTTCTCGCATGGAGGCTGCGGCGCAGCGCGGATACATGAGGCGGAACGACCTGATTGAGGTTGCGAGTTGGAAGTGGCGGGGTGGTCGCACGCGGCAGCTCTGCGGTCAGAACACCGAATCTGAGGTCGAGGAGATAACCCGCGCTTCGTTCGCAGCTAAGTCCGAGCGGCTCCGCATCGGCGCTCTCCTTTCGCTTCGTGGAGTGCAATGGCCCATGGCGAGTGTGATCCTGCACTTTGCATTCCCAGACCGGTATCCGATCCTGGACGTCAGAGCAATGAACACCGTTGGCGGATCGACGCACTACACCTTCGAGAAATGGCAGGTATACCTTGAGATGTGCCAGGCGGAGGCCAAAAGCCACGGCATCACAATGCGCACGCTCGACAAGGCACTCTGGGCTTTCGACAAAGGGACACCATGACTTGGGGCCTGAAAGCAGTCCTGGCCGACTTCGCCAAAGTTGCCCGACTTGCAGGTGTGGTGCTGGCCGCGGCCGGCATCCGCGTTGAGAAACAGCCCGCACCCCACACGCCTGTCAATCGAGCAAATGGCCATCCATGGCTAAAGCCCAAGCAGCGGAAGGCGATCTGGTGGGCAAGTAAAGCCGTCGCCAGCGCGACCGGCCCAGAACTACCATCCAGACTTCCGCTGATGCTGCGGCGCGGCATCCTCAAAGTCATCACAAGCCCCCGGCGCAGCAAACATGCCTTTGCCCACCGGCAAAGCGCTTTCCATTGGAAAAATCTCGTGCGACGCTGACATGATGGCACACCACGTCTTTCCTCGCATAGCACCCTACCACAGCGGTCCCTATGTGATCGCAGCGATCCTTCAAGATCCAGGAACGCTCCACGGATCAGGTTGCAACGCGCAGCTGACCGGCGAAATTGGTGTATTGAATGGCGACCCAACGGCTAACCTCTGTCGGCAGGCGCTTGAGACACACGGCATCCCGCTGTCGGCTTATTTGCCGCTTAACGCCGTGCCTTGGTATGACGCGCCACGCCACCGCAGCGATAACCTCCTGCGCGAAGGTGCAAAGCACAACCGGGCATTAATAGCTAAACACAACGTCAAGCTGGTGCTTCTTCTCGGCAAGCAGGCGTGGCGCAGCGAGCGCTGGCTTGATCTTCCCGGTGATATCGAAACACGTCGTTTACCTCATCCTGGTCGTCTCGGACTTATTAATTTCCATGTGGATGGCAAGCGGGTCGGAGCTGACGAAGCACAACGCATCTTGATCGAAGGTTTCTCCCCAAGTGTGTCCGTGTACAGCTTTCTGAAACGCTCAAGCACACACTGCGACTGTGCGAGCTAACATGCCAATGGGCGGTGTAAGTATAGCCCAGAGCCGATTTGCATACCGTCCGCAGCGGATAGCAGGAACCGGCCTTTCTCCGGAATTTGTGCCTGGCGCAATGACCGCTCCGGTGAAGGTTCAAAGCCCTGAGGTCATCTTATCGAAAGTGGTTGTTCGGAAAGGAGAACCGGCCACTTATGAAACGGCGGGCCTCACCAATCAGAACCGCCCAAGTGCTTATGGCAGCTGAACCCCGTTCAATCGAGAAAACGCCGCAACAACGATGTTGGGCGGCGTTTCGGTCCCGGACCAGGAAATTTGGAGACTACTCAGTCCACCGTTTCGAGGAACGTGCGGAGTTCGGCATTAAATCCATCGGGATCGTCTCAGACCCGCATCCTGGCCGGGGAGTTGCCGTTCGCCTCGCATGTCATGAAAGGCGGCAAATCAACGGCTCTTGCCATCACGCGATATTTTGATCGAACTTCTTCAGTTGGCTGCGACCTGTGGAGCACGCTTATACGCTTCGAGGTGATGTTGGTCCAAGAGCGCCTCAAGGTTTGCATCTGTGATCGGATTCTTCTCGTAGAGCAATTCAATAAACTCTTTGAAGCCATGGCTCCCGCGCAGGTCCGCCCCTTCCTGCGAGGCGTCCAGCACAAGTTCTATGTCGTTGGGCGAGTAGCGGTCGGCGAGAGGAATGGCGACGATCGCGGCGAGGTCATTGGCCTGGTTCCAGTTGGTGGCGGACGCGTAAAGTTCCGCCCCACGTGTAATCATCTCAGTGGGAGGTTCGGTCACACCGGCCAATTGATCTGCGCTTAGAGTGGCCAACACCTCAAGCGCACTGGCGCGCCACCAGCCCATCTGTAACGCCAACTTGACCGCCAGCCCTTTGTCATCCGAAGTATCATTTTCGAGCCAAGTTTTCAGGACAACCTGCGTCGCATCGTCGACCTGCTCACCCACCTCCTGAATGCGAAGGGATATTGCCGCAGCAAAACGCACCGCGTCAGGAATACCATTCTTTGCCAGTTTTTGAATCGATGCCACCAATCTGGGCAATGCGATTGGACGGTGTAGTTCCACTGCGGCTTCAATTGCAATCAACACGTTGTCGTTGTTGTGGTAGGGGTTGGTCGCATCCGGCCAACCGAAAGCAAGGTCATCTACAAACGCGCGGACGAGCGGGTCACGTGCGTTACCAATTTCAGTTCCGCGCATACGCACGACCGCATCGTCGAGCTTCTTGGGGAAAAATGGCGAAATAACTACAGTTCTGAGATTGGCCAGTGCCGCTTTGCCCTGCCGCGCAGGTTGGGAAAGAACGTGACTCAATGCCGAGCGAATGTGCAGTCGCGCGAGTTCAGCGGGAGGCGAATAGGGCTGGGTGCCATGAAAAAAGGTGGGGTGAGCGCAGCGGTTTCGGTCTGCGCGCAACCGGCTCAACTCCTCGAACTCTTGATGGCCAAAAAAATCGAACTTATCACGAAAGTGCTCGAGAAGGTTCCGTTCAAACTCAAGCAGGCCCGGAATTGCCTGTGAATTACCATTGAGTTGTTGTTCTTGGAGCTTATCCAGCTTTTTCACAAGCGCATCGGCTACCTGGTCGCCGTCAAATGCTAAACCGCGTAGCTTTGCAATCAGATCAAAGCACACACTTACATACGCCGAAACGATAGCTGCGCGATACGCCCCTGTTTCATAACAGCGAACCGCTTCGCGAATGTGGACCTTTGCGTCGTCATCGACACACCGCACGATCATTTCTTCGAAACCGAGAATCATAGGTATTTTCTCACCTGAGTAAAGTAGTGGTTGATTACATCAAACCGTTTAGCGCTCAGTAGCGCAGCGCAAAATTTCGTGGGATAATCTCCCACGATTGCTCACATTAGATTTCGGTGTGGCAACAAAGTTCAGAGCTACACACGAATGGAGCCAAAGGCCATGTCGCCTTCAGGTATAGAACCTCTCGCAACCCACTACGCCAAGTAAAAAAAGATCCCTGTGTGCTGAGAGCAAAACTTCATCACGGCGGCCCACAATAGCAGTTAAGTGCCGACACCACTTCGGCCAATGGCGGCTTTTGCACGGTTGTTACCCATTCATGTCCAGCGCAGCATTCGGTAATTTTGGGCTGTCTGTCTGTTTGACGTCATCGGACCCAAAGCAGCATTCCGCCGACGGCTACCTCTGAGATAGATGAGGACGGCTCGCAGGAGACTTCACCGTCGAACCTTGATGCTTAGCTGTAGCCGACCAAATCGGCCGTACTCGCTTTGCACCGCAATTTTTTAGTCAGCTCCACGGTGCGAGACGAACCTGAAGGAAGCAGTCCTATCTTGCTTTCGAAACTTCTGGAGTTCGGACATCAACCCGCGTTGCTACAAGACTGCCAGCCGTGTTCAATGCCTTCTTCCAGTTCCTGTTCGTCCAATAGGTTCCGCGCATTTGGTTGAATGACTCGCCGCCATCGACTTCCAACCTCGCTGCCCCCATGTGCATCTGTTCATCAGTTGCCAGATTGTTCGGTGTTTGATTCTTATACGTGTACGTCAAGTAGAAGCGCCCGCTCTGGCTATCTCTTTCGGGGTGAACAAACAACGTATCCGAGTTTGAATACTTATCGTCACCATCAAATCGTATGCTCACCTTGAACCAGGTTTGTGAAATAATGAAACGTCCTGGAATAGTAGATTTGACTTTCGATGGATCAAGGTCTTTCAAAGCGGGATGGAATTTCGCATGTTCCAGAATGTTCGACTCCATTGTGGTCGCCCACTCTCCGTTCAAGTCAGGGAAAACCCACTGATTGAGTTTTGGCACCTTTCGCCAGACAACCCGCCAGACCGACGTCCCTCCTAACACGTAGAGGATTATTGCAAACACCCCCGGTGTTGCGAATGCCACGCGGACCCAATCCCGCGCACCGCCTGGCTGATACATCAACCAACACAGGGCAGCGCTCAGCCCAACCAACCCGACAAGGATATAGTTTCTAACCCTTTCATCCAACACCTTATACATATGAGAGACCCCGATATTTCGTTGCGCAGCAGCCCAACCATACTATACCATGTAAGAAAGTGTGTCACTCACGGGATCAAACCTATGACGGCGATGAATGCAAATGCGCTTTTTGTGGGCGCGAAGATTGACCCCTCGTATCATCAGGCGATTATATTGCCTGATGTGATCAAGGGCGCACTACGCAACGCCGACAAGAAAATACGCAGAGCGATCCGAGCGAGCGCGGAACTGGTTATCAATTCAGGCCGCGCTATGCACTACGCAACCGACCGCTACCGTGGAACCGTGCAAAAACCTCCGAAGTTCGAGGTGCGGTTTTTACACCAGGGCAGTACGGTTTACCAAACCGATATCCATCCGGCCTTTATGCCGCCGCAGCAAACAGACCTGGATGACGGTATTTACGTTAAAACATCATTTGTGTCTCAGGATGAACCGTCCCTTGCTGCCACGAAGTTTTTTGAATTGGTTGAAGGCGCTTTGCAACCTCTGTGCGATGAGGAAGGCTGGTCTCTCAAGCGAAAGAAAACCTGCGTCCGTGTCGAATTGGACAAAACTAAGCACATCGACCTGCCGCTATATGCCATCCCCGATGAAGAGTTCCACACACTGGAGCTATGCGCCCAAGATCTGACCGGGATGGCTTTGAACGCCGGACCTCACAGGATGGTGGAATTGTTCGACCGATTTGGCAGCTTGCGTATACCGACAGATAGGGTGATGTTGGCGCACCGCGAAGATGGATGGATACATTCCGACCCCCGCGCGTTGCATGATTGGTTCAATGCGCAGGTTGATCGGTACGGTCCGCAACTACGACGCATTTGCCGATATGCAAAAGGTTGGCGTGATTTCACATTCACAACAGGCGGTCCATCATCCATAGCATTGATGGTGTGTGTCGCAAACACTTACCGGCTGAACGGTGTCTCCGCGGATGATAGCCGGGACGATCTCGCATTTCTTGAAATCGCCGAGAGCCTTCCTGAATTATTCACCAATGAAATCGAAAATCCGGTGCTGGAAGGCGCACCCATCCTAAACGATTGGGAAGGTGAAGAGAAGCAGACCTACATTACCTACGCCCGCGATCTGCATAGCACAGTGAACGGCGCGCTGAACGGGCACAGCAACTCCGATATTACTGTTGACCGGCTGCGCAGCGCGCTGGGTGAACGGATACCGTATCGCCCAGACCTCGTGAAGGCGTTTCCACGTGCACCTCAGATCATGCACGGTGTCGCAGGTGCGGGAGTTTCAACCACACCGCTACCGTCCGTGGCACGCACCACGTCTGGCTAAATGGATAGCTGGCGGAAAGTTAGGGATAGCCTTTCTGCCCTGGGTTTTTATCCGGTGGCCGTTTCTGAGTGGGACGCTTTTCATGGAAAGGTGAAGATTGGCCGCGTTGAGGTGAGCTTGGAACTTCGGTTTCGAGACTATGAGTTTTTGGAACCGCCCAAAGTCTATGTCCTGGATACCACTACGTTGCCCAAGTCTCTTTCGGGTCACGTGCTGACGGATGGTTCGCTCTGTTATGCTGATAGAGCCACACTCCTGCTCGACAGATACCAACCCGACCGAAGTGCTGCGTCCGTGGTCGAACTGGCCAAGAAGACCCTGTATACATTGCTCCACGGCAACCCGACACCGGAAGTTATGGCGGAACTTGCAGCTTACTGGGGCGGGGCGCAATATGTACTCATTGATGCCCCTAAGTCTCTGAAAACCGCAACGTTGGGTGTGATCGATTTTGGGCGCAATCACTCCCTTTTGGCGGCTGCCGGCAATGAACTACGATTGAAGAAATGGGCGTCAAAGGCCGGTGGAAAAGCCAGCGCTTTTTCTTCCTATCCTGTCATCCACTGTGATGTTCCCCTAAACCGCTTTGAAGGAGATTTAACGTTCGGCGGTGCGTTACGTTGGGTGGCCGCACACATGGATGATCCATCGCATCTACGAGACCTCGTCCGGCCAAAGAAAAAGGATCTGAAACCCGGCCTGCTTGTCTCAGGGCCAAACGCTATTATTGGATTTCGGGCTAAAGAGCCGGCAATCATCAAGAGAGCAAAACAGGGCGGATTCCGTCCGGCAAGCATATTGGAACTGTGGTTTCAGCATGAAGAGAGTATCGAAATCGACCGCTTTTCTTTCGACCTTTGCTCCATGGAGGAAGTCAGCGCCAGAAACCTGAACCGGGCTGCTCCGCTGGCAGGCAAAAAAGTCGCGCTGATCGGATGCGGTACCATCGGCGGCTATCTTGCGCGCGCCTTGGTGCAACTTGGCGCAGGGCAGGCTGAACGGTTTCTTATCATCGACGATGACATACTGAAGCCCGAGAATACCGGACGCCACCTTCTTGGGGCACGATTTCTCTATCGACCGAAATCCTCCTCCCTTGCAGAACTTCTGGAAACTGACTTCCCGAGCGTTAGCGTCACCGCGATCTCAGGAAACGCTACCACTCAGTTCGAGCGATTGTCAGCCTATGACATCGTCGTCGATGCCACCGGGGATCAGCAGTTTTCCGATGCAATTAACGCACATGCCATCCAAGCACAGCGCGACGGCTCCCCATTCCCGCCGATCCTTTTTACAATGATCTTTGGAAACGGCCTTGCCGCCCAATCCTATCTGGCACGCTGGATAGAGGGCGGAGCGTGTTACCGATGCCTGCGACCAAAGTTCGATGGGCGATGGCGATATGGCCCCATCAAGCAAAACGGGCCGGAAACCCAGACCGCCGTTCGCCCATGTTCGCAAGGAGCTTTCACGCCTTTCTCTGTGGCGGCATCGCACGCTTGTGCCGCGCTGGCCACGCAGCATGTGTCAGACTACTTTGAGAAAGGATACACCGGCGATCTTCGCACTGTCCGCGTAGCATACGAAGGTACGAGTGATGTACCCCGCCGCAATGTCAAGGCGATAGAAAGCTGTCCGGCGTGTGGCGCGAGTGGTTCTGGATGACTGTAATGTGGGAGGAAAGCTAAATTTCACACCGGTTGGTCTGATCGATACGAAAGTTTGGCCCACCTGCATGTCGGCTATTGACATATCAGCAACCAGGTTTTCGCTTCCGCAGCGAAAGTCCTTTTCCGCTCATTTCCGTAGAAAAAAAACACCCGTTCGAGAGCGCGAAAACTCCGGTGCTTGAGATGAGCGCGTGCGCCTTCCCTGTCAGACGTTCCGCATTTGCTGCGGCGCGGGAAGGATCTTGGCGAGTTTCCTGCCCGCATTCAATTACTCCAAACCAACCGCAGTCACCATAAACCCAGCCATCACGTTTTGTCGCTTTGGGATGCTGCAATGGCCATATGGGTGGCGCGCCGATTACGCCCGGATTGTTGTCTGCGCTCCACTGATGACCGTGCCAGGGTGTCGAGCTGGTACTTACGGCGGATTTCCCAGTCCACTTGGTGGCAGGAGGCCATCGCATATGAAGTTCCGGCGTCACCATTCTCGATGGCTTCGTCCGTATGCAGCATAGTCCGGGTGCTTGTTTTCTTGTGAGAGAGGCCGATGGCTGGGGTGGTAGGACGCCTTGCCTGCCGATCCGCTACATCGCCTTAGCCGACCCGCTAGCAAATCTGGGGCCGTTCCTGGGGCCTTTCCGCTAGCTAACGACACGTCTCCGGGCCGCCAGCAGCCTGCTCACCCAACATCCCAGCCAGCATATCCCAGCCAAGAGCCGCTATCGACCCGCCGACGCATCCCAGCCTATCGCTATCGACCCGCTGACGAGTGGTGACGGTGGAGACCGGTGGTGGCGAGGGGCGGTGTGTGGGGGGGAGAAACTCTTTGCGTTTAACCGTCATCGGACTAATCTGCCACTGCATTGAAAGGGGCTATTAATGACCAAGGACAACAAGGATTTGGCAACTGCGTCTGGCGCTATTGTTGGTGGTGGCGCGGCCATAGCGGGGATCTCTCAACTGGGTGCTGTAACCGGACTGGGGGCAACCGGCATAACGTCTGGCCTAGCAACGTTCGGCGCATTCGTTGGTGGAGGAATGGCATCCGGTTTGGCGCTTACTGCGGCAGCACCTGTCCTTGGCGGTGTATTGGCATTTGCTGGATACCGCTACTTCACCGCAGAGGAGGAAAACCAACCAGAAGAGTAAATACCTGCAGGCGCGCAATTGGTTGCTCGTCTTCTCGGTGCTTGTGTCTTATCATCAGGAATAGGTTCTCCCAGCCAGCTGAACCGGGGCGCTACCAAGGGCGGTTTGGTAACTTGGGTCAGTGATCGGCAAACGGGGCGCCTATCGACATCTCAGCCATGACAACCCTGCCAATAGCCGCTGTCGACCCGCCAACAAATCCCAGCCAAGCCGTGAGCAAGGAGCCGCTGTGATCAGGCGGCGTTTCGGTTTCGAAGTTTCCTTCTCCCGTTATAAGGTAGTTTTCATAAAGCCATTTTGTGCGAGGAGGGCTTAGGGTTGGGATTGCTATCTGACGAAAGGTACTGGGCAAAGGTTGCAAATGATCTCTGGGATCTAAGGCCTACTCAGGGGGCAACGTACTCCGACGAAGGCGTGCTCAGGGTTCTGGAACTGGTTTGCAAGGCAATGACTGATCTGGTGTCGGATAACAGTTTTCAGGCCGACCTAACCGCCGCTTTTAATCGGCCACTGCCCTCTCCAAACCAAATGGCAATGGCGGGTTTTCTACGTGAGTTTGTAAGGACAGAGAGAAAGATAGCTATAGACTCAGGTGCTTACCAGGGTGCGGCCATTGAGCTAGGGCGAGCGGTTCGAAGAATCAACAAGGAGTTCTCGCCCCAAGAACTTCTAAATGTTAATGTCGAAGAGCTGGCTGACTTGATAGAGTTTACGAGAAAGAAGGCCTGCGCAGCCAAGAAGGATCTGGCTAGCGCCCTTGAGAAAACGGACCAAAGGTCAATTCTCGACCGGACACTGCGAGCGACGACTGGGGTGGTGTCGATTAGCATCAACTCAGGAGTAACTGCCGCAGCAACCGCTGTGAACGCTCCAGCTGGAGCTGCGACGGGCCTTCTCTTGGGGTGGTCTGTCTTGTCTGGCGGAAAAATAGTGAAAGAAGCTTGGAGCGGCGTTTGGTGACCCGATAGCCGCGTTGGCCGGTGTGTGGGGTGGGGTTAACTGCTCACATTGCATTTGGGAAGCTGTGCCAAAACCCACTCTGGTGTTGGTCGAACCATTTCTGGGAGTTCTTGAAGGACATCGTCAACAACTTCAACGCTTAGCTCAGCTACTTCTGACGTGCTCCCCTTAGAGTCCGCGTTTTTCAGTTAGCTCTGCTCAGGGTTTGGTCCTCTCTTGACCGTTGGTGATACTCCCGCGGGGTGAGCCCGTCGAGGCTCGAATGCGGGCGGTGGTGATTGTAGTCGTCGCGCCAGGCGTGGATCAGGTGACGGGCATGGCGCAGGCTCGCAAACAAATGCTCGTTCAGGCACTCATCCCGAAGGCGGCCATTGAAGCTCTCCACGAAGCCGTTCTGCATCGGTTTGCCGGGCGCGATGTAGTGCCATTCTACCTGCCGGTCTTGCTGCCATTTCAGGATCGCGTTGCTGGTCAGTTCGGTGCCGTTGTCGGACACCAGCAAGCAGGGATAGCCACGCAGATCGGCGATCCTGTCCAGTTCCCTGGCGACCCGCAGGCCCGACAGAGATGTATCCACGACCGTGGCCAGGCATTCC